>NZ_JAGGQY010000002.1:0-196409 GCF_018613105.1 Bacillus sp. ISL-77 | reverse complement strand
TGTTTCGTGCAAAGGAGCCATCTCAACCCTTCGATTGTTTCCAACTCCTGCTGAAATATCTTCAATGGAGCCACTAGATGTCTTGAGGGGATGGAAGTCATTAATGAAAAGACAACCAGGACCTAAAAAAGCTCAATTACTGATCAATCTTGCAAAATCTTCTATTGGAACTGGACAAGCACTCGACGCTTATAAATTCCATTTAGAACAATTATTAGAGGAATATGACCTCGCTGTAAAACAACTCGCAAGAGTTGAACAACAAGTTAAAGAAGTTCTCTACAAAATACCATTTGCAAAAAAACTACTTATGATTAAAGGAATAAGTGAAATTTCATTAGCCGGGATACTAGGTGAATCCGGAGATCTAAGTGGATTTTCTCACGGAAACTCTTTATTACGTCATGCGGGATTACACCTAGATGAAGCAAGTTCAGGCAAATGGAAAGGTCAGATTGTCATTTCAAAGCGTGGAAGGTCCAGACTTCGTCGATTCCTCTACTTAGCAACTATGAGCCTTGTGATGAATAACCCTGAGTTTAAAGCCGTCCATTCCCATAATGTAAAAGTAAAGAAGATAAAGAAAATGAAATCAATCATGAAACTGATAGGTAAACTAGCAAGGATTTTTGTAGGAATAGCAAAACGAAACGAATCTTATTGTCCAAATAAAGTTCAAGTATTAACCCCTATAGCAGCATAGAAATAAAACATTAGTTATATAAAATGTTTCATTTAAAATAGTTAACTTTAATTTTTGAATGTTGTCTTATTCGTAGGATTTCAAATATGTACGGAGTACCAGGGTTTATTCAACAAAAGGGCACTGTGACCCATCAGGTTAGCATAACTGGCCTCCACCCCTTGGATAGGCATGACGAAGGAATGAGAGGGCGATTGACCCATTGAGACATGGGAGGGAAAGCCTCCAGGGGCGGCGTGGAGATGTACATTATATGGTAAAATATGGAGTGGTAGCTGACTCCTTTATTTATCTATGCCTTCACGAAGCCAAAATGATCTGAACTCATTTCAATTACACATAAATCCAATTACAAGGGTTATGGAATCCTGCGAATAAGTGAGCATTCAAGAGATACTCATATCAAACTGAGGGAGTTGAACAATGGATAGCGATTGCAGTGAGTACAATTGGACCCTAAAATAAATAAAAGTACAATACAATTTATTCTGTTTTAGAGAGAGGGTAAATACTATGATTGAGAAAAATTACGGGCATTGGCACATAGACTATTACTGCGATAAGACAGATTTTTATACCACGGCTACTGGATATTTGAATGATGAAGGAAGCTGGGATATATTTTTCAATGAATTAGAAGATGATGAGATGTATAAATAATTCGGTAATATGGATTCTGAAATAGAAAAGGATTGGGGTGTCTTATTATTCATGGCAAATAATTTTGATGATGCACACGATAAGTTCAACAGATGGGTCGAGGTTGTACTGGTGCCATTTTTAGAAAAGAAATAATAAGTCTCTTGTTTCACTAAGAGTTGAAGATAAGGCTGCCTTATTTGTAGGGCAACTTTTTTCTTTTTTAGGCTGAAATTTACTAAGTATACATAATTTCTGAAATGTTGGTGGTACCCATCTGAATAAAAAATCTTACCGTACAAACAATATGTATGAATACTACCAACTCAGGAGGGTTTCACATGGTAAATATATTGGAAACTGTCATTGATGCTATGAAATCACTGACAGTTCAAGACGAAGACCAACCACTTCATGTTGGAGAAGTGATGTCATGCTGGATTTACTTAGCAGGACTTGAATTAGCTAAAGTATCTGTGCATGCAGGTATAAATACCACGAAAGATGAAGAATTAAAAGCAATACTTGAAGAAGATATGAAATTAGGTACCAGTCAAAGAGAACAACTACATGATTTCATGATTAAGGAAGGAATTCCGCTACCTCCTGCACCTGCAGATATGCCAAAATCAGATTCTAATAGTATCCCTCTTGGAGTTAAATTAACGGATGATGTGATAGCAAACGAATTATCATTAAAAATCGTAGGTTTAATTATGCGTGCAGCAGGTGCTGCCTCTGAATCGATTCGTACAGATGTTGGTTTATTGTTTATTCAGTTTCAAACAGAAAAATTTGCTTTCGCAAGTAGATTAAAACATTTAATGCGTAAACGCGGATGGATTAAAGTACCACCTTTTTACGTTCCACCTGGTTCCCAGTAACCATTAAGTTAGGGGTAACGTAACTAGTTACATTTGGGATATATTTGGGATATATTTGAAATTAAAAAATTAAAGAAAGTTATTTCGAACATAGTTGGGTATTTTCCAAGGAAAGAAGAATTATTAAGTTTTATGTATGATTAAACTTTGTTAAGCTAACGGCTGCAAGAGTTTAAAATAGGAGCTGTCATTGAGGCAGCTTTTTTTGTTATTGAACTAAAAGGTAGTTTAGTCAAAGGAAGAGATGAAATTCTTCTTCTATTTTATGTGGCATTTGACCAAAATTACGTAACAAAAGGAGTGTGCGACGTGAAGGAATTTTAAAAAAAAGATATTTTATTTTACACAAATTTTACACATTATGTTAATAGAACCTTGTAAAATCAATGATTAGTGAAGTAATTCGACCACGACCACCGGTATCAAATCATCATGATAAATTCGATAAAATTCAAAGTTTCCTACTGTAAGGAACGTTATTTTATTCGATTCTTACTAAAATATTTTTTTTGATAAAACATTTGTTACCCTGTCATGAAACAGGGAGAAATAAAAAAATAGCAAGGTGTACAAATATTGAGGAATTATCAACTATAAACCATTTTCAACATGTTTATGAAAAAAACATGTCCGTTTTCTTCATAAAACACTATATCTAGAGAACAGTCCAGGGGCAGAGATTCATCAAAAAACAGTCGATGTGAAAGAAATTGTTGAGTTTTGGGACAACAATGGATTTGGTTTTTCGAACGTGAATGCCAAACAACAGTTATTATCTTGGTTAGATGATTCTAGCTTTTTACAGCCAAAAGAGGTGATTTTAAAAGCGATGAATATTGCGTGTGCCAATAACAAGCGAAGGCTGAGCTATGTGGTTGGGATTCTGAAAAACTGGGAAAATGAATCTTTACTCACCGTAGAAGAAATTGATTCCTAACATGAGAACCAAAAGTCCGTACCAAAGCATAGGCAATCAACCGAATCGTTTCCTGCCGGAAGAGCTATTCCAGGTGGATTTGTACTTGACCTTACGGCAGGTGAAGATTGATGAGTATGGCTGAAAAAGCGTTTTTAGGAAGCTTGATGAAGGCGGAGTATTTACTTACAGATACCGTCATTCAACCTGAACAGTTAGAAAGTACATGGCATAAAGAATTAATGCGAAAGCTGGTGTTTGCCTCAACTGCTTACTTGCAATTTAAAATAATTTTATCTATTGGGGCTAATGGGTTAAAATAATTAAATAGCAAATATTACATTGACAAGACTTTGTGATGCTCTTACAATTGAAAATGATTATCAACATCAATTGGGGGAAGTTATATGTCTTATGCAATTAATAGTCGGAATATTTTATTAACATTTATTTTTATTGTTTTATTATCAACAGTATTACTTGGTTGTACAAATGCTAGTGATAAGGATACAACGTCAGAGAACGTAAAAGATAATATGCTTACGATCGCTTGGGCGAGGGATGTGGGCGAAATGAATCCCCATGTTTATAATCCTTCACAATTATTTGCTCAGTCAATGGTATATGAACCATTAGTAAGTTACGGAGTTGGGGGAGAGCTAAAACCGCATCTTGCTGAGTCATGGGAAATTTCTGAAGACGGAAAAGTATATACATTTCATCTGCGTCAAGATGTCAAATTTTCTGATGGAACAAGCTTTAATGCAGAAATTGTGAAAAAGAATTTTGATACAATTTTAAGCCACATGGAATTACATAGTTGGTTGGGTTTCCTTTCGAAAATTGAAAATATGGAAGTTATCGACGACAATACGTTTAAAATGACATTAACTGAAGCCTATTATCCAACGATTCAGGAGCTAGCTGTTGTTCGACCAGTTCGTTTCTTAGGTGAAGCTGGATTCCCTGAAAATGGTGATACCTCAAAAGGAATTGTGAAACCAGTTGGTACAGGCCCATGGATTTTGGAAGAGTATAAAGCGGATGAATATGCGATTTTCAAACGAAACGAAAACTATTGGGGTGAGCTTCCAAAAGTAGAAAAAATTCAAGTGAAAGTCATTCCTGATGCAGAAACGAGAGTACTAGCGTTTGAAAAAGGTGAGCTAGATTTAATTTACGGAGAAGGTGTTATCAGTTTAGACGCTTTCAAACAATTAGAATCAACTGATAAATATGAAACTAGCATTTCTGAGCCAGTCGCGACAAGACAGCTTGTTATGAATACAAACAGAGAACAGCTATCCGATGAACGTGTTCGCCAAGCGTTACATTATGGATTTAATAAAGAGGCAATGGTGAAAGGAATCACTTCTGGACTAGAAGAAGCAGCAGATTTTATTCTACCGACAAACTTGCCTTATACTTCCGAAATTGATGTTACGAAGATTGGATATGATGTTAAGAAAGCAAAAGCGTTATTAGACGAAGCAGGATGGACACTTCCTAAGGGGAAAACGGTTCGGGAAAAAAATGGACAGCCACTTGAAATTGAAATGATGTACGATTCAGCAGAATCTATTCAAAAAGCAATGGCGGAAACGCTACAATCAGAATGGGCTGCCATTGGTGTGAAATTAAATATTGTTGGGGTAGAGCTTGCTGTTCAAGTTCAAAGATTTAAAGATAATAAGTTTGATATTAATTTCTTTAGTAACTACGGTTCTCCATATGATCCGCATACATTTATAAACATTGTGGCAAAAGAAGGATTTGGATTTAATGAAGCCATTTCAGCCTATCCAAGCAAAGAGGAATTACTCCAACAAATGGCCCGGGTTCCTCAGACAACTGACGAAAATGAACGTCAACAGCTGTACACTTCTATATTAACATCACTGCAGGACCAAGGAGCAATTCTTCCTATCTCTTATATTAAGAAAACAGCGATTTATCAAAAAAATGTCAAGAACTTCAATTTCTCTGCGAATCGTGACGAAAATCCATTCACAGGAATTATCATCGAGCAGTAAGCAGGTAGGAGGCTATTATGGGCAATTATATTATAAAACGAATAATGTCCATTATCCCGGTTTTTCTTTTGGCCGCACTTCTAACAACTGGAATGATTCACTTTTCACCGGTGGATCCGGCCGAGTCTTATTTAACAGCAGCACATATCGAACCGACCGATGAGATTTTGGCCCAGAAAAGACATGAGTTTGGTTTAGATCAACCATTCTTCATTCAATATGTAAACTCTATTATGAAGATATGCCAACTTGATTTTGGCATATCTTATGTTTCGAATAAGCCCGTTTGGGACGAGGTGATCTACCGAATTCCAGCAACCTTCCAGCTAGCGCTAGGGAGTTTATTCATCGCGGTGCTTGTCAGTGTCCCTCTTGGCTTTCTAGCAGGAGTAAAGAAAAACAGCGCAATTGATCATTTCAGTCGCATACTCTCCTTTTTCGGGGCATCCATTCCTTCTTTTTGGCTAGGTTATTTATTGATTTTTTTCTTTTCTGTAAAACTTGATCTTTTCCCAGTTGAGGGGTTTGGAACATGGCAACATCTTGTATTGCCTTCCATTACGCTTGCTCTTCCTTTAATAGCGATGTACACAAGATTGTTGCGTGCTAGCATTCTTGAAAATTTACAAGAGCCCTATGTGCTATTCGCAAGGACAAGGGGGATAAAAGAAAAAACCATTATGGCCAAGCATGTCTTAAGAATTGCCATTTCCCCTATGATTACTGGTCTGGGGATGAATCTTGGAAAACTGCTGACAGGAACGATTATCGTGGAGACCGTTTTTTCATGGCCTGGGTTTGGCCGTTATTTTATTGAAGCGATTTTTAACCGTGACATCCCTATCATTCAATGCTATGTACTAATAGCCGCTAGTTTATTTATAATTAGCAACCTAATAGTGGATTTGATTCAAATGTTTATTGACCCGCGCATATCCAGGAAAGAAGGGCAACAACGATGATAACCAGTATACGCAGGATATTTATAAGTCAAAAAGTGATTCCGATATGTACCATGATATTAGGGATTCTTTTTATCATCACGTTATTGGCTCCTTGGATTGCACCCAATGATCCGATTGCGGTCAATATAGCTTATAAACTACAGCCTCCATCCTGGGAATACCCATTAGGTACTGATCATTTAGGAAGATGTAACTTATCACGCCTTTTATATGGGGGACGAATATCTTTAGGCTTTGCCATGCTCATATTCATTTCATCTTTAACGATTGGTTTAATAATTGGAACCTTTTCTGGATATAAAGGCGGCTGGGTGGATCAGGTTTTGATGAGATTTTGTGATGGTGTAATGGCTTTTCCTAGCCTTATCCTTATCCTTGGTCTGGTTGGTATTTTCGGTCCTGGACTTCCTCAGGTCATTTTAGCACTGATGCTTGTGCAATGGGTATATTACGCGAGAATGTTCCGAGGAATGGTTCTAAGTCTGAAGGAACAAAACTTTATTGCAGCGGCGAAAATAAGCGGTTCATCGCAATGGAAGATCATTAAAAAGCATATTGTCCCAAATGTGCTCCCTCCACTTGTGGTCATGGGTACATTAGAAATGGGTTGGGCCATCATGGATATATCCGCCATGTCGTTTCTTGGTTTAGGAGTACAACCGCCTACACCTGAATGGGGAGCGATGATTCACGAAGGAAAGTCGTATATTCGGACGAATCCTGAATTAATGCTTTTTCCAGGTTTGATGATTATGCTCGTGATTGTGACCTTCAATTTATTGGGCGAAGCGTTATCCGAACGTTACGGTGTCAAACGTCGATCATAAAAAGGAATGAGAATGTTGGGTACAGAACAGTCGAATGTGTTACAAGTGAGAGATTTACATGTACAGGTAAAAACAAAAACTGGTGCTACCACGCTTGTTGAGGATATCAATTTTGAACTGAAGCGTGGGGAGGTACTGGGTCTTGTTGGGGAAAGTGGATGCGGTAAAACCGTTACGAGTATGTCCATTCTTCAGCTTCTCAATCGGAAAACTACAACGATTGAAGGCAGTATCGTATTAAAAGGAAGCGAATTGAACGGTTTAGGAGAGAAAGAAATGCGTATGATTCGTGGTAAGGATATAGCCTTTATTATGCAAAATCCGATGAATGCTTTTACGCCTGTTTTTACAATTGGCCACCAATTTATAGAAACCATTCGAACACATACACAATGGAATAAAAAACAAGCAACAGAGCTTGCCATTGAGGCGATGCATCATGTGAACTTACCAGATCCTGTTAAACTATTAAAATACTATCCTTTTCAATTGAGTGGTGGTATGCTTCAACGGGTGATGATTGCTATTGCCGCTTGCTTACATCCTGCGGTAATTATTGCCGATGAACCGACCACCGCACTTGATGTAAATAATCAAAAGAAAGTGCTGTACCACTTAGATAAAATTCGCTCTGAATATGGGTCAGCCATATTATTAATATCCCATGATCTCGGTGTCATTTCTGAAATGGCTGATGAAGTTGCCGTTATGCAAAATGGTCGAATAGTAGAAAAAGCTGGTGTATTCCAACTATTTGATGATCCACAGCATGAGTATACAAAAAAACTTTTAAATGCACGGTCAATAGTACATTTAGATGAACCTGTCATCCATTTGGCTTGACTTAGGCATTTATAAGGGGTGAAAAAATGAGTTTATTACAAGTAAATGAAGTAACCCATAGCTTTGGATCTCCAACGTTTTTCAACTGGAAAGATCGCTCTAAAAAAACACTTTCCGACATTTCTCTCTCTATTGAGGAAGGAACCTGTTTAGGTTTGCTTGGTACGAGCGGAGCTGGTAAAAGTACCTTAGGAAGAGTGATTCTTGGTCTGGAACGGCCGCAATGTGGACAGGTTCTGTTTCGAGGGCATGATATATATACCGCAGATAAGCATAGTCGTCAAAAAATCCGTCGTGATCTTCAAGCTGTATTTCAGGACTCATACTCATCGGTTAACCCTCGAATGACGGCCGAACGAATTATTGCAGAGCCGCTAGAAAACTATGAAAAGCTAACAGTTGCTGAGCAAAAACGAACCGTTATTGAATTATTAGAAAGGGTAGGGCTAAGTGAAGACGACTTAAAAAAATATCCTAATCAATTTAGCGGTGGCCAATTGCAAAGAATCAATATTGCAAGAGCCATCTCACTCAAGCCAAAGCTGATTGTCTTAGACGAATCTGTCAGTAGTCTAGATATGGTGAATCAAACCCTTATTTTAGAATTACTCAAGGAGTTAAAAGCAGACTTCGGGTTATCATATCTCTTTATTACGCATGATATTAAAGCTGCCTATACGATTAGTGATAGATTAGGTGTACTAGAAAAAGGAGAATTGGTCGAGCTTTACGATGCAAAAAAACAGTTTTTTTCTTCAGAACATCCTGTAGTAAATAAGATGAGAGATTCAATGCTGGCCGAGCACCCTCGTTTTCGTTCGGTTAGACCTGTTTAATTTAAACATTATAAACACTTTTCGAATGCCTCGATTTCATTTGCAAAATCGGGGCTATTGTTCTTATTTGTATTGATAGAAGGAGGAAATTCCTAATGAATCATCGTGCGTACCTCACTTTGGCGATTCCCTTAACGATCTCGACCATGACAACGCCCTTGTTAGGTGCTGTAGACACAGCCGTTGTGGGACAGCTTCCTGATGCGGCATATATTGGAGGAGTTGCAGTCGGGACTCTTATTTTTAATACCTTGTATTGGGTATTCGGTTTTTTACGGGTTAGTACATCTGCTTTTGCCGCACAAGCGAATGGGGCAAGCGATCAAGCCCAAGGAATACTTGCTTTATCGCGTCCATTTTTATTAGCTGTTGTGGTTGGGGTGTGTTTTATTCTCTTACAATGGCCGATTGAATATGTAGCTTTGATATTGTTTTCAAACGATTCTGATGTCAGTAAGTTTGCAGCTGAATATTTTCGAATTAGAATTTGGGGAGCACCCTTTACACTACTGAACTATGTTATCCTTGGCTGGTTAATGGGGATGGCAAAGATTAAAGAATCTTTATGTTTACAGGTGTTAATGAATGTTTTGAATATGATATTGGCCATTCTTTTTGTCCATGTCTTTTCTTTTGCTGTAAAAGGGGTTGCTGCTGCCGCTTTGATTGCTGAAGTGACAGCCTTTATATTAGGGATGTTCATTGTGATGAAGGCATCACCGTTTGAATGGAGGTTACCATCCTTTCAAGAACTTATAGATACACAGTCTATGAAAAAGATGTTTAACGTTAATAAGGATTTGTTTATTCGAACGATTTGTTTATTAGTCGTTTTTAATATGTTTACAGCAAAAGGTGCTTCGTTTGGTACAAACTTTTTAGCGGCCAATGCTGTTCTATTTCAAATTCATTACATTATGGCTTATTTCTTTGAGGGGTTTGCTAACGCTACGAGTATTCTTGTCGGCAAAGCGGTAGGAGCAAACGACAAGGATTTATATAAAAAAACACTTACTTTATCAAAACAATGGTCGGTGATTACGGCTTTTGTGATAGCTTGTATATATGGATTATTTCAAAAACAAATTATTGCGCTTTTTACCAATCTACCAAGTGTAATCGAACTTTCAACTACATATGGAACATGGCTTATTCTATACCCGTTTGCCGCGTGTTTTGGCCTTGTCATTTATGGTGCCTTCACAGGTGCAACTGAAATTGCTCCCGTTCGAAACTCTATGATTTACGCAATGATCGCCTATATCCTTATACAAATTACGGCAACACCTATCTGGCATAATCATGGCCTATGGCTGGCTTTCATTCTATACACTTTTGGGCGTTCTGGATTCTTGATCATGTATACTCCTAGATTAAATAAAAGATTATTATCTATAAACAAAGGAATCTGAAAATTACAGCTACTTTTGAATTGAATCATTTGTCATGTAACAAGGAGGAATAAAAAATAGCCAGGCATACAAATGAAATATCTATAGAGGAAGGATCAAGGGGCTCAAACGAATGCTCTATGAATTAACAATGGATAAAGACTTTGTCGCCTTAAAATTCCTGATTGATCGTCCGAATGTCTTCCATGTCGTTGGGGCTACCCATTTAGAAACATGGCATTCAAGATTCTTATGAAACCAAAATTAATCCCCTTAGTGGTATGAAAACCATTGCTAAACTACTAAAAAATTTAGGTGTAGCGGTAGAAACTCCGCTGCTAGAGAACGTTGGAGACAATTCTCCATTAGACTTGTTGGGTGATAAAACTGATATCTAGTGGAACTTCACGAAAAAGCAGGTAATGGCTAGTAATAGCTCAGGTACCTGCTTTTTTTTATGGAAAAAAGATGGAACCTACGAGACGATAACCTATGGAAAACGGACCTTGGAATGCTCCTGTGAATTCGTACATAAGTATATATGGAGAATAATAAGACAGGTGGGTTGTAAATGGACACCAATGACTTCAATAAAGAGCTCCATCATTATTACACAAAAATACGTGAGACGAATCATCCCTATTATTGGTACTGTTTGGCTAAAACGCAGTCAAGAGCTGGATTAACAAATGAAGCACTGCAAACAATTGATCTGGCTTTGTCCTTTCCCAATCCTTATCCTTCAAAGCACAAACTTTTTGAAATACGGGCCGGACTGCAATCAGCTGATTCAAGACAGATAGATACTAATAGTCCAGCCATCGTAACAGTAAAGAGGGGTGATATTGACGGAGACGGGATAAAGGATAATGTTTATCTTACGGCATATAAAACTCCTGATAGTCCATTTTGGAAAGATATCACATTGGTTGTCCAAAATGGGAGAACACATCACTATGATCACATCCATTTTAAAAATAACTCAGGATACAACCCCACACTTTTTCTAGGTGATTTGACAGGAAACAAGGGGGAAGATATTTTAGTGGTTATTGATACCGGAGGAAGCGCCGGCACGGTTTATGCGTATATCTTTTCTTATATGAACGGTCAAATTAGACAAATATTTGATTCAGATGCATTCAATGATTCCTATAAGTACGATGTGACATATGAAAATCAATACAAAGCAAAGGTAATCAGTTATCGTCTCAGAGAAAAGTATATTCTTGACCTTATTTATAAGGGGAAGGAATATTTATCGGAAATCTATAACCCCCAAGGAATATTAAGGGCTCCTATTAATGGGTGGGTGAATCCTTTGTCTGGTTTATACCCGATTGATTTTAACAGGGATAATAGATATGAACTCGAAGCGTATCAAAGGATAGCTGGCAGGTATAATGCGGACAGTCTGGGATATGTACAAACTGTATTGAAATGGAATGGTCAGGAGTTTGGACATGACAGACAGACAGTGGCCACCTTTGGTGGGGAGATGTAACAATTGGACCTTTTAATAAAAGAAATGAACAAATATTTTTTCACCTAACATAAGAGGCCTAATGGAATAATTGTTAATCAAAAATTAGCTAGGGTGTCCTTAAAAATAGGGAACCCTTTTGTAATCAGAAAGGAATAAAAATTTTTAATTTTAAACCATCGTTTTATCGAGCCTTTCAAATCCGATAGCTATGCCGATCCCCTAAAATAATATAAGGGAATTAAAAAAGCACTTGAAATATTCTATTTGTTAGACTAGTATAATTATTATCTCTTAAAATTACATATGAATTTGTTAATTATTAGTTAAGATGCCTTAGGGCTTAATAGGGAATCTGGTGAAAGGCCAGAACTGTCCCCGCAACTGTAAGTGTGGACGAAATAGACAAACCACTGGACCGTTTATTTATTGACGATTCGGGAAGGGTCTAAAGTAGGAAGAAACACAAGTCAGGAGACCTGTCTTAGCTTTTTAAGTTTCGATTTCTTCGGGGGTTGAGAAGATGGAACGTTTGGACAAAAAGGATTATTTATTAACTTTCTTTGTGCTGACGTTTTATCCGTTCAACTAATGTTGAACGGATTTTTTCGTTTTGATGATTCTAAATCATTTTTAATTCTCATAGTTTAGCTTTAGAAGGAACAAGCCTTTTTAACAATTGAATAGATTAGGATAGGTGCACGAATATGTGCTTAATAGGGAAGTACGGTTTAAATCCGTCACGGTACCCGCCACTGTATGGGGAGTTCATTGCAGATGTCACTGAAGGAATTCGGGAAGACGCAATGGAATGATGAACCTAAGTCAGGAGACCTGCCTTTACCTAATAACTTCCATCAACCTACGGGAACATAGGGAGAAGTGCTGAACATACACCGCTATTTTTTTGTGTGTATATATTCTGCACCCCTATGTCATAGGGGTGCTTTTTTTACGTAAAAAACGAAAAGGAGAGTGTGACATGACTACTTGGAATTTACAAGGGACGAAACACCATGTTTTCATTTGCAACGGCAGCAGCTGTATGAGAAAGGGTGGGGAGGAAGCGACACAAGCGATTCGGAATGAAATCACCAATTTAAACTTAGATTCACTCGTACATACAACAAGAACGAGATGCAATGGGAGATGTAAGGACGCTCCCGTTGCTATCGTTTATCCAGACGGGACCTGGTATAAAAACGTGACGCCAGAAGTGGGAGCTACGATTGTAAGGCGTCATCTGGCGGAAGGTCATTGCCTTCAGGAGCATGCGATCTATGAATATTCCGAAGAAGGATTCATACAGCCAGAAGGGTCGGAATGCATCGAAGGAGTACAAAAAGCTGTTAAAGAAAAGATTTAACAGCGGATAGTATCTGGATTCTAGTTTGAAATTTTGGAAGGTGGCGTAATAGTGTGAAAGGCAAATTATTAATTATTGGTTTTGGCCCCGGTGATGAAAAACATATCACCGGACGGGCAAAAGAAGCCATCGAAGAAAGTGATATCATCATCGGCTACAAAACCTACGTTGATTTAATCAAGGGATTAATAGCTGGAAAGCAAATCATCAGCACAGGAATGACAGAAGAAGTGAGCCGGGCCCAGGAGGCAGTGAAACAGGCCGAACTCGGTTACACGGTAGCCGTCATTTCAAGCGGTGATGCCGGTGTATATGGAATGGCAGGACTGGTTTACGAAGTGCTAATCGAAAAAGGCTGGAAAAAAGACTCAGGGGTAGAAGTGGAGGTGGTCCCTGGCATTTCTGCCATCAACTCCTGTGCTTCTTTATTAGGCGCGCCGGTCATGCATGATGCCTGTACGATCAGCTTAAGTGACCATTTGACACCTTGGAGCTTGATCGAGAAACGAATCGAAGCGGCCGCTCAAGCTGATTTTGTGATTGCCTTATATAATCCAAAAAGCGGGAGAAGAACACGACAGATCATGGAAGCACAAAAAATTCTACTAAAATATCGCTCGCCAGAAACCCCTGTAGGATTGGTAAAGAGTGCTTACCGTGATAGTCAAAAGATCGTCTTAACCAATTTACAAGAGATGCTAGATCATGAAATTGGAATGTTAACCACCGTTTTAATTGGCAACTCTTCAACATTTTACTACGACGGCTTGATCATCACTCCGCGCGGTTATCAGCGGAAGTATACATTAAATCAGGCAATACAGCCGTTGAAACCGCATCAACGTTTGCAAAAGGAAGCCGAACCATGGGCACTGGAGCAAACAGAAGAAGTAACACCGGTGCACAAAAAACTAGTCACCCCAACCTCAGTGAAAGAGTCGCCAAGAGAGCTGGCTGAGGAAGCCTTGCAAATGATCCTTGGTGAGAACGATGGCCTATCCCAAGGTTTAATGGTGAAGCAAGACTTTCAATCTATTTTTGAGGTAGCGGTCAGCCCTGGTGTCGCCAATAAAAAATTTACCGCGACTCAGATGGTCATTCTTTCCGAAATTGTCGGAGAAGAAGGTGTCATGGAATACACACAAGACCATTTTATGAAGTTGCAAATTTTAACCTCTAAGCCTGATGAGATTGTTGAAAAACTAGCGGCGGCCAACTTTTTGATTGCTCCTGTTGGTGACGTATTAACCGTAAAAGCCTGTGATTTTTGTGACGGAGAAAAGAAGGATTCCATCCCTTATGCCGATGAGCTGCAGGAAAGACTTGGCGGCATTGAACTCCCCAAAGAATTGAAACTTGGTGTGAATGGCTGCGGTATGGCCTGTTATGGAGCCGTAAAAGAGGATATTGGCATTGTCTACCGTAAGGGAGCGTTTGATTTATTTTTAGGGGCAAAGGTAGCCGGAAGAACGGCACATCCCGGCCAAATCGTAGCGGAAGGAATCGCACCGGACCAAATTGTCGGGGTCATAGAGGGGATTGTTCAAGAGTACAAACAAAAGGCCTATCCAAATGAACGTTTCTATAAATTTTTTAAACGGGTCAAAGAGGTTCAAGGTTTTGTGTACCAGGATATCACACCAAACCTTATAATCGAAGCGGCTGTTTGCGGGGAGTAATGGGAAGAAGTCTAGGTCAATTGGCAGGTAGGCATTTACAAACAAAGGGGAGGAAATATTTTGAAAGCAATTTTATTTGTGGGGCATGGGAGCAGAGATCAAGAGGGAAATCAGCAGGTTCGCGAGTTCATCGGTGAGATGAGAAAGACTTGGGACGATTCTTTCCTGGTTGAGACGTGCTTTTTAGAATTTGAACGACCAACCGTTAATCAAGGAATCGATCTGTGTGTGGAGAAAGGAGCCGACCATATTGTCGTGATTCCAATCATGCTCTTACAAGCAGGACACTCCAAAATTCATATTCCAGCAGCTATTGATGAGGCAAAGAATAAATATCCACTTGTTCAATTTACTTATGGCCGGCCAATAGGTGTTCATGAGGAAACATTTGAAATTCTAAAAACGAGATTAATGGAAATTGGCGAGAATTTAGAATCCATCGAAGACGATACCGCTGTCCTTTTGTTAGGACGGGGCGGAAGCGATCCCGATGCGAATAGTGATTTATATAAAATTGCTAGATTACTATGGGAAAAAACAAACTATAAAATCGTCGAACCTGCTTTTATGGGGGTGACCAATCCCCTTGTGAACGAAGGGATTGAGCGCTGTATTAAGCTTGGAGCAAAAAAAGTGGTAATCCTGCCTTACTTTCTATTCACCGGCATCCTGATTAAACGGTTAGAAGATATGATGGTTCCTATTCAAAATCAATATTCCGCGGTTGAATTTCTGCTGGCTGACTATTTTGGTTATCATCCAAAATTACAGACGATTTTAATCGATCGGGTGGAAGAAGCCCTCCGTGATGAGGTGAAGATGAACTGCGATACCTGCCAATACCGTCTCAATGTAATGGAACATATCGATCATCACCACCACCATGATCATGATCACGATCATCATCACGGCCATGACCATCATGACCATGACCATGACCACGACCATCACCATGATCACGAACATGCAGAGCAAAAAGGCAGGAGATAGAGGATGATTTTCGTATTAGCCGGTACAAGTGATGCACGAGCCCTTGCTTTAGAAATAAAAAAGGAGGGCTTCGATCTCCTGGCCTCCGTTGTCACAGAAAATGCAGCGGTTGAATTAAGGGAGTCAGGGATACCTGTTCAAGTAGGAAGATTAACGGATGAAGACATGGTGGGGTTGATTGACACAAAAGGGATTCTAACGGTTGTCGATGCCAGTCATCCGTTTGCGGAAGAAGCTTCGAAAAACGCTATCAAGGCGGCCCAAACGGCGGGAATCCCCTATATCCGGTATGAACGGGAGTCACAAACTTTCCAATATGACAACATGACAGTCGTCGAAAGCTACGAGGAAGCAGCGGAGCTTGCATTAACCAAAAAAGGCGTGGTGATGCTGACGACTGGCAGCAAGACGCTTCAAATTTTCACAGAAAAACTATTAGGAAACCCGGACATCCGCTTGATCGCCAGGATGCTGCCTCGTGTGGATAATATGGAAAAATGTGAGCAGCTAGGGCTGCTGCAGAAAAATATTGTTGCGATCCAGGGACCATTTTCAAAAGAGTTCGACAAAGCCCTATATAAGCAATATGGCGTGACCTTAATGGTGACGAAAGAGAGCGGGAAAGTCGGATCGGTCGATGAAAAGGTGGAAGCGGCCAAGGAACTGGGGATTGAGGTCATCCTTATTGGCCGCCCGAAACTGAATTATGTCACCGTCTATGCTAATTTTATTGATGTCATCGCAGAATTAGATAAAAGGATTGGTTCCACACCAACCGTCACAACAGAACAATCATTTTAAATACAGGAGTGAGAGAAATGGATTTTCGTACCGAATTTAAACCGTTAACCGTCCAACCGGAACAGATCGAAGGAAGAAGTTTTGAAATGATTAATGAAGAAATTGGGGAGCACCCGTTTACCGAGGAGCAATATCCGATTGTCCAGCGCATCATCCATGCATCCGCTGATTTTGAACTCGGGAAAAGCGTCCTCTTTCATCCAGACGCTATTCAGTCCGGCATTCGCGCGATTCGGAGCGGGAAAATGGTAGTTGCCGATGTTCAAATGATTCAAAGCGGGGCTAATAAAGCGCGAATTCAAAAATTCGGCGGAGAAATCAAGGTCTATATTTCTGACCCGGATGTGGTACAAGAAGCCAAACGGTTAAATACCACACGGGCAATTATTTCGATGCGAAAAGCGATCAAAGAAGCGGACGGCGGCATTTTTGCCATCGGGAACGCCCCAACCGCCTTACTCGAACTCATCCGCCTGATTAAAGAAGGAGAAGCGAAACCAGGTCTTGTCATTGGTCTGCCAGTTGGGTTTGTTTCCGCCGCTGAGTCAAAAGAAGAATTAGCCAAGCTCGATATCCCATTCATCACCAATATTGGCAGGAAAGGCGGCAGTACCGTGACCGTTGCCGCATTAAATGCCATTTCCATTATGGCTGAACGGGGATAACCCATGCAGGAAGTACCAAAAGGAAAGCTGCGGGAAGGATATACGACAGGGGCCTGTGCAACGGCGACGACAAAAGCGGCGCTAACGGCATTAATAACCGGTGAGCCGCAAACAGAATCAACGATTTACTTGCCCGTCAAGCGGTTTGCAACCTTTCAGATAGAAAGCTATGAGGTAACGGAACAAACGGCCACCGCCAGTACGATTAAAGACGCGGGGGATGACCCAGATGCCACCCACGGGGCCTTGATTGTTTCCACCGTGTCATGGCTCGATGAACCAGGCATCGTGCTGGATGGGGGAATTGGGGTTGGCCGGGTCACAAAGGACGGCTTGCCCGTTCCTGTCGGTGAGGCCGCGATTAACCCCGTTCCCCGCAGGATGATCCGTGAGACGGCCGAAGGTGTCTTAAAAGAATTTGGGATTACAAGAGGCATAAAGATCGTCATTTCCGTACCAGCCGGTGAAGAAATTGCCAAAAAAACACTCAATGGTCGCTTAGGAATCATTGGCGGGATTTCTATCCTCGGAACCCGCGGGATTGTCGTTCCTTTTTCCACAGCCGCTTATAAGGCCAGCATCATCCAGGCTATTAGCGTTGCCCGGGCCAGTGGCTGCGAGCACGTTGTCATTACAACAGGCGGGCGAAGCGAGAAAAATGCCATGAAGCAATTCCCCGAGCTGTCTGAGGAAGCTTTTATCGAAATGGGTGACTTTGTCGGGTTTACCCTTAAACAATGCAAGAAGCAAGGGGTAAAAAGAGTGTCGATGGTCGGCATGATGGGGAAATTCTCAAAGGTGGCAATGGGGATCATGATGGTCCACTCGAAAAGCGCCCCGGTAGATTTTAATTTTTTAGCGGAGGTGGCAAGCCGTACCGGTGCGGATGCCGCTCTGGTCGAAGATATTCGAACGGCCAATACGGCATCACAGGTTGGCGATATGATGACAGCACAGGGCCATCTTTCCTTTTTCGAAATGCTAAGCGACCATTGCTGCCTTGCTGCGTTAAAGGAAGTCGATGGCGGGATTGATATAGATACGACCCTTTATACCATGAAGGGGGATTTGTTAGGAAAGGCGGTGCGAAAGAGTGGCATCAATTAAAATGATCGGCATTGGGGATGAAGGCAAAGTGAGCCTGCTCCCGATGTACGAAAAATGGATTTATAAAAGTGAACTATTAATAGGAGGAAAGAGACAGCTTTCTTTTTTTCCTGAATTCGCCTCCGAAAAAATCGCGATTGAAGGCGGGCTTTCTTCACTCGTCGAACGGTTGCAGTCGGAGACGAGAAACGTAGTGATTCTAGCATCTGGAGACCCGTTGTTCTATGGAATTGGAAGCTATTTATCTTCTAAAATCGATTTGGACATTTATCCATATTTAAGTTCGATCCAGCTTGCTTTTGCCAGAATGAAAGAAAGATGGCAGGATGCGTATTTTACCAGCGTTCACGGCAGGAGTATAAAAGGGCTGGCACAGAGGGTGGATGGAAAAAAAACGGTCGCAATCTTAACCGACACGGAAAATTCCCCAAATAAAATCGCTCAGTATTTGCTTTCCTTTGGCATGACTGAATATGAGGCGTTTGTGGGAGAGAACCTTGGCAGTGACAAGGAACGATGCCGCTGGTTTACCCTTGATGAAATGAAGGATGAAGAGTTTTCACCGCTCAATGTGGTAATTCTCAAGAAAAAAGGGGAAAGCCCGCATTGGCCGATTGGCATTGACGATGCGGAGTTTATTCAGCGAAAACCGGATAAGGGTTTAATTACCAAAAAGGAAATTCGCACACTAAGCATTAGTGCCCTAAGGTTAAAGGAAGACAGTACGGTTTGGGATATTGGCACATGCACAGGGTCTGTTGCGATTGAGGCAGCGAAAATCGCCAGGGAAGGACAAGTGTTTGCCATCGAGAAGAACGAGGGCGACTTGGAAAACTGTAAACAAAATTTAGCCAAGTTCCGTGTGGATGCCACACTCGTTCACGGGAAAGCACCAGAGGGATTAGATACCTTCCCAGATCCGGATGCGGTTTTTATTGGCGGGACGGCAGGCGGGATGGAAGACATTTTGGATATTTGCTGCAGCCGCTTGAAAGCGCGTGGACGCATTGTCTTAAATGCCGTCACGATTGAAAATCTTTCCGAAGCGATGCTTGCGTTTAAAGAGCGGGGTTATGAGACGAACATTACTCTTGCGCAAATATCCAGAAGTAAGCCCATTTTGAATCTGACAAGATTTGATGCATTAAATCCGATTTACATAATAGAAGCATGGCGCAAGGAAGGGGAGTAAACATGTTAGGTACATTATACGGCCTTGGGGTTGGCCCGGGGGATCCAGAGCTCATTACCGTTAAGGCGTTTCGTAAGTTAAAGGAATCACCAGTGATTGCCTATCCGAAAAAACAAAAGGGCAGCAAAAGTTATGCCCATCGAATCATTGATGTCTATTTTCAGCCGAACGAAAAAGAAATGCTGGGTCTTATCTTTCCGATGACAAAGGATCCAGCCACATTGGAAAGAAAATGGACGGAAACCGTGGAAAATGTGTGGGAGAAGCTGCAGGAGGGAAAGGATGTCGCTTTTGTTACTGAAGGGGATCCTCTTTTATACAGTACGTTTATTCATATGATGCGTTTGATGCAGGAAAAGTATCCGCAGGTTCCGATTGAAGTCGTTCCGGGGATTTCGTCCATCAATGGGGCGGCTTCTAGGCTGGGAATTCCATTGGCAGATGGGGATGAGCATGTGGCGATTGTTCCAGCACGCGATGACTATGAAACCATGAAAAAAGTCATTCAAGACAATGATTGTGTCATTTTTATAAAAGTGGCGAAGGTGATTGATTTAATGCTTGAAGTATTACGTGATTTAGATTTGCTTGACAAGGCTTCAGTCGTTACAAAGGTAACATCGGATGAGGAGATTATTTGGCGGGCAGATGAGCTCGACGGAGCGGAGCTTGAATACTTAACATTAATGGTGGTGAGAAAATGAAGCTTTATATCATTGGTGCCGGACCAGGCGATCCTGATTTAATCACGGTAAAAGGTCTTCAGCATCTTCAGGAGGCAGATGTCGTTCTTTATGCAGATTCTCTTGTAAACGAAGACTTAATTGCTAAAGCAAAACCTTCTGCCGAAATATTGAAAACCGCCGGGATGCATTTAGAAGAAATGGTTGACGTCATGGCTGATCGAATCCAGCAAGGGAAAAAGGTCGTTCGTGTCCACACGGGCGATCCGGCTGTCTATGGGGCGATTATGGAACAAATCGTGTTGTTAAGGAAGAAAGGAATCGAAGTAGAGATTGTTCCGGGTGTGAGCTCTGTGTTTGCAGCCGCCGCGGCCGCGCAAGCCGAGCTGACGATTCCTGATTTAACGCAAACCGTAATCCTGACAAGAGCTGAAGGCAGGACACCTGTGCCAGAATTTGAAAAGCTGGCGGATTTAGCCAAACATCATTGCACGATTGCGCTTTTCTTAAGTGCGACGTTAACGAAAAAGCTTGTCAAGGAATTGACCGGGGCTGGCTGGAGCAAGGATACCCCTGTTGCGGTCGTTTATAAAGCCTCGTGGCCAGATCAAAAAATTGTCCGGACCACACTGGAACGCTTGGACGAAGATATGAGGACGAATGGGATTCGTAAACAGGCGATGATCTTAGCCGGCTGGGCGCTAGATGAAAACATTCACGAACAAGATTATCGTTCCAAGCTCTATGACAAAACATTTACACATGGATTTCGCCGGGGGGTGGACTCGTAATGATCGAGCTTCAGGAAGCGCAAAAGGCGGTCATTCAGCAGAAGGGTGACTATGCCGTTGTTGCGATTACAAAGCATGGGGTCGAACTGGCCCGCAAGCTGGGACATTCGTTTCAACATGCCGATGTGTACTATATGGCGAAGTTTGAAAAAGGAGATGAGCGGAACAAGGATATCCAGCTATTCACCGGAAGCGTTCGCCTTCTTCTGCCCTCTCTTTTCGAGGCCTATAAGGGGCTGATCATCATCATTTCCCTTGGAGCCGTGGTCCGAATGATTGCGCCTATTTTAAAGGATAAAAAAACAGATCCTGCCGTTGTCGTTATCGACGATAAGGGTGAACATGTGATCAGCGTACTGTCAGGCCATATCGGCGGTGCCAATGAACTAACGAAAGAAGTGGCGGCCGCCCTACTGGCCCGTCCCATTATTACCACCGCTTCAGATGTACAGGAAACGATTGCGGTTGATTTGTTCGGAAAACGGTTTGGCTGGATTTGGGACTCGGCTGAAAAGCTGACGCCCGTTAGCGCTTCGGTTGTGAATGAAGAAAAAATTGCCGTGGTCC
Source organism: Bacillus sp. ISL-77 (assembly GCF_018613105.1). Lineage (NCBI taxonomy): Bacteria > Bacillati > Bacillota > Bacilli > Caryophanales > Bacillaceae > Bacillus > Bacillus sp. ISL-77. Next base: position 175,048 of record NZ_JAGGQY010000002.1, on the reverse strand, counting down.
AGGAGTCAGGTGAAAAAGGCTGGTGGCCATATGGCCGCCCGCTCCCGGGAAATATTCAGCCGTATTCATCAATCCAAGAAGCGCTGGCCGCAAAGCCGGATGCAGCCCTAGTAGTAACCCATCGGAATTTATCCGAGGACGAAACGGAGATTTTACATAATGGTGTTTTATATCGACCAAAGGTGATTGTCCTTGGAATGGGCTGCAACCGCGGGACCACTCGTGCTGAAATCGAAGCAGTGATCGACGAAACGCTTGAGGAATTAGGGTTTTCGAAAAAAAGTGTCAAAGCGGTTTGCACGATTGATCTAAAAAAGGATGAAGCGGGGCTGCTCGAAGTGGTGAATAAAAACCGCTGGGATTTTATTTATTACACACCAGCTGAATTGAATACCATTGAACTTCAGGACCCTTCTGAAACGGTTTTTAAATATACCGGTGCGTACGGTGTCAGTGAGCCAGCCGCCTTATTGTACAGCGGTGCAGAAAAATTAGCGTTGATGAAAAAGAAATCAGGTAATGTCACCATATCAGTAGCGGTGATTCCCTATTGATGAGGAGGGAAATAGAATGTCTAGTCGCCGACTTGTAATTGCAGGGACAGGCAGCGGTGTTGGGAAAACAACCCTAACCATTGGGCTGATGTCTGCTTTAAGGAAAAAGGGTTATACAGTCCAGGGTTTTAAATGCGGTCCAGATTATATCGACCCGACCTATCATACGGCCGTCACGGGAAGAACGTCAAGAAACATTGACAGCTGGATGCTCAACCACGAGATGGTCAAAGAGATTGTCAATCGCGCAAGTGTTGGGGCGGATATTTCCGTTATCGAGGGGGTAATGGGATTCTTTGATGGGAAAAATCCACTTAACAATACGGGCTCGACAGCTGAAATCAGTCTCATCACCGAAAGTCCGGTCATTTTGGTCGTGAATTGTGCCAGTATGGCCCGAAGTGCGGCGGCCATCGTCAAGGGATTTCAAACGTTTCTGGCGGAAGCCAATATTGTCGGGGTGATCGCTAACCGGGTTGGGAGCGAAGGCCATTTTAAAATCGTCCAAACCGCGATTGAGCAAGAATGCGGGATTCCCGTCCTTGGCTATTTGAAAAGAAACGAGGAACTCTCGATTCCGGAACGGCATTTAGGGTTGATACCCTCCGTTGAACGGGGAGAATTGAATCCATTTTTTGAGCAGCTTGGTGATTTGGTGCTTGAAACCATCGATGTAGATTCTTTATATGAGCTGGCGAAAGCCTCCCCTTTAAAGGTAAAAGAATCCCAGTTTAAGAGAGCAGAGCAGGTAACTGTAAAAATTGCAGTCGCACGAGATGCCGCTTTTAATTTTTACTATCAGGAGAACCTCGACATGTTAGCAGCCGCCGGAGCCGAGCTGATCGAGTTCTCTCCATTAAAGGGTGAATGCCTGCCGGAACAAGTCGATGGCTTGTATATCGGCGGCGGGTTTCCAGAGGAATTTGCGGAAGAGCTGACCAAACAGACAGAGGTAAACAACTCGATTAGAACGGCCATTGAAAAAGGACTGCCAACCTTGGCAGAATGCGGCGGGTTTATGTACTTAACCGAATCGTTGGAAACAACGGATGAAACGAGTTACAAAATGGTCGGGATCATTCCCGGAAAGGTGAAAATGCAGACAAAACTAGCGGCTTTGGGATACCGTGAAATCACTGCAGAAGGAGAAAATTTCTTGTTAGCAGGAAATCTGAGTGCAAGAGGCCATGAATTTCACTACTCTACCTTTCATCCTAGAACGGATTTTGACCCGGCCTATCAAACGAAAGGAATGCGTGGGTTTAAGCAGGAGGGCTATCGGAAAGGGAATTTAATTGCAGGTTATACCCATTTTCATTTTGGCTCATGCCCCGAGCTTGTGGAAAATTGGGTGAAGAAATGTAAGGAGTTCAAAGAAAATGGTTAAAGCTCTACCACTTATGTTTCAAGGTACTAATTCGGATGTCGGCAAAAGTGTCGTCGTGACAGCCTTTTGTCGGATATTCGCCCAGGACGGATATAAAACGGTTCCGTTTAAATCACAAAATATGGCGTTAAATTCCTATATCACCGTGGACGGAAAAGAAATCGGCAGAGCACAGGGAGTTCAGGCCGAAGCCGCAGGGATTCAGGCAACCACCGATATGAACCCGATTCTACTAAAGCCGAACCGGGATAACCAATCCCAAATTGTCGTCCATGGTAAACCATATAAGAATATGGAAGCAGGAAGGTACCGCCGGGAATTCTTTCAAACGGGATTGACGCTGATTCAACAATCACTCTCCACCCTGTCCCAAAATTATGAACGGATGGTCATTGAAGGGGCAGGCAGTCCGGCCGAGATTAATCTCAATGATCGGGAAATGGTCAATATGCGGGTCGCCAAAATGGCGGGTGCCCCTGTGATCCTGATTGGGGATATCGAAAAAGGCGGAGTGTTTGCTAGTTTAGTAGGAACCCTTCAACTGATGGAACCAGCGGACCGCGACCGAGTGATAGGCGTGATTATCAATAAATTCCGCGGCGATATCCGCCTGCTAGAATCGGGATTAACGTGGTTTGAGGAGTATTCAGGTAAACCAGTTCTCGGCGTGATTCCTTACTTGGAAAATTTAAATATTGATGCCGAGGATTCCGTGATTTTAAATCAATATACCTCCACTCAAAATACCGAAAAAGAATTGGATATCGCGGTGATCCAGTATCCGAAAATCTCCAATTTCACCGATGTCGACCCGTTTTTTGCCGAGCCCGATTGTCATGTCCGTTTTATAACGAGAGCGGATCAATTACACGACCCAGATTTAGTGATTCTCCCAGGCAGCAAGAATACAATTGAAGATTTGCTGTTTTTAAGAAAGAGCGGCATCGCTCAAAAAATAGCAGAATTACAGAGAAAGAAACACACCGTTCTTTTCGGAATCTGCGGCGGCTATCAAATGCTCGGTGATAAAATTGGGGATCCGTTGGCGATCGAGTCGCTCCTTCAAGAAATCAAAGGTCTTCAGTTACTGCCAATTGAAACGACCATTACGAAAGAAAAGACGACGATCTTATCAAATGGGATGTTGCATCTTTTCGGAAAAAATTTCCATGTGACAGGTTACGAGATTCATATGGGTGAAACCTTTGCGACAGGAGCGTCCCAAGGGCTTATTTTTACGAATGAAAAATGGGATGGCTGTCATTCTTCAGACGAAACCATCATTGGCACTTATTTTCATGGGATATTTCATAATGATGAATTTCGCGAGGAATTGCTTAATCAGATCCGACGCAAAAAGGGGTTGGAGCCCATCCACAAGCGCCCATCTTTTAACCAACTGAGGGAAGAAGCGTTTGACCGTCTGGCAGAACATGTTAGGGAACATGTAAAACTCGATGTCATTGAACAATTAATGAAGGATTATCAAAAAAGGGGGATCACCCAATGAATAGCGTAAAAACAGCCATTCAGCCTCTCGATAGAGAAATGGGGCAGCAAGTTCGTGAGTATATCGATACGTTAACCAAACCTCCGGGCAGTTTGGGGAGATTAGAGGAATTAGCGATTCAACTGGCGGAAATGACATCTGAAGCCTTTCCGGTCGTGTCACCACCTGGAGTGATCGTGTTTGCCGCTGATCATGGCGTGGTCGAAGAAGGGGTATCCGCTTTTCCGCAGGAAGTAACTGTGCAAATGGTTATGAACTTTTTAAACAGCGGTGCGGCCATCAATGTCTTTAGCCGGCAAATCGGGGCTATGTTTGAAGTGGTCGATATCGGTGTCGCAGCAGATATTGAGGCCGACGGGTTTGTAAATCGGAAAATTCGCTATGGAACGAATAATTTTTGCCAGCAGGATGCAATGACAAGAGAAGAGGCCGAACAAGCCATCGCCGTTGGCTATGAACGGGCGGAACAGATGATTCAACAGGGAATCAAATGCCTAATTGTTGGTGAAATGGGGATTGGCAATACGACGCCAAGCAGTGCGATCGCAGCGGTTCTAAGCGGGCAGGACATCGGTGCACTCGTCGGCCGAGGAACAGGGATTCCCACAGAAAAAATCCGTCATAAGCAAGAGGTCATCACACGGGCACTGAAGGAAAGAAACCCTGACCGGAAGGATCCAATCGATATCTTAGCTAAACTTGGCGGTTTGGAAATAGCCGGTATGACCGGTGCAATGCTCTCCGCCGCTGCGAACCGGATCCCGATATTGGTTGATGGATTTATTTGCACAATAGCAGCTCTTTTGGCAAGGGAAATCTGTGAGACAGCAGCGGATTATATGATGGTCGGTCATCGTTCCGTCGAGCCTGGACATGAAATTGCACTGCAGTTATTAGGCAAGAAGCCACTACTTGATTTAGATTTGCGGCTAGGCGAAGGGAGCGGGGCAGCAGTGGCTTTTCCTATCTTACAATCAGCGGCCTTAATGTTGAAAGAAATGGCCACCTTTGCATCGGCCGGAATTTCAAATGAGTAACTTAGGAAAGGAGCGAGAAGATGACAAATGGAAAAGTGTATCTTGTTGGTGCTGGACCAGGAGACCCTAAGCTGATCACGGTTTATGGGATGGAGTGTATCCAGCAGGCGGATGTGATTTTATATGACCGCTTGGTAAATGAGGAACTGCTGAAATATGCAAAGGCGGAGGCAGAGCTGATATTTTGCGGCAAAGAGCCAGGAAGACATCAGATCATTCAAGATCAAATTCACGAGCTGTTAATTGAAAAAGCCAGTCAGGGCAAGACTGTCACCAGATTAAAAGGAGGCGATCCCTGTATTTTCGGCCGTGTCGGTGAAGAAGCGGAAATTCTCGCGGAACATGGGATCCGCTATGAAATGGTGCCGGGGATTACAGCTGGTATTGCAGCGCCTGCTTATGCCGGAATTCCGGTGACCCACCGCGCTTATGCTTCCTCCTTCGCGATCGTCACTGGCCACAGCCGAGCGGAAAAGGATGAGGATCAATTAAATTGGCCAGCCCTCGCTCAAGGAATCGATACGATTGCCTTTTATATGGGAATTGGGAATTTACCCTATATTGTTTCGAGATTAATCGAGAACGGAAAAAGCCCTGATACGAAAGCCGCCATTATCCAATGGGGGACGACGGCCAAGCAGAAGACGGTGACCGGAAGTTTAAAGGATATCGAAGTCCGGGTCCTTGAAGCTGGGATTACTCATCCGGCGATTGTTCTGGTGGGTGATGTGGTCGGCCTGCGCGAGAAATTACGCTGGTTTCAAGAAGCAGAAGAAAAACAAGAAGTAGGATTAGGGAGGGACTAAGATGTCGATTATAGCGGAAATCAAAAATCGAAGAGCAATCCGTGATTATGCGGCACGAGAGGTCGAAGACGAAAAGATTCACAGCTTATTAGAAGCAGCGACATGGGCACCGAATGACCGGATGCGGGAACCATGGAGCTTTTATGTCATCAAAGGCGAAGCTAAAAAACGATATGAGGCGTTGGCCTATGAATATTTACAGGAACGCTTTCCAACCAAACCAAATTTAATCGAAAGCTCCTTAAAAGTGCTGAAAACCACACCGGTTCATATTGTCGTTACAGCCGACATCGTTCAAGAAGATGAAGAGGCCTCTGCCGACAATGAATATGCCGTATGCTGCGCGATCCATTCGATGTGGCTTGCCGCCAAAGAATTGGGACTAGGGCTGGTTTGGCGGACAAGGGGCGTCGGACTTGTTCGCGACCAACGAATGGTTGAGTTTATTGGATCACCTGAAAACAAGAAAATTATCGGAAATTTGTTTATCGGTTATCCCGATCCAGAAGTATTAAAAAAGGCGAAAGTGCCGGCTCGTACATCCTTTGAAGAAAAAACAGTCTGGCTGTAACGAGGAGTGAAGCGGATGGAAGAGGTAACAGAAAACAAAGTAAAACGTGGTCTTACATTAGTATATACCGGTGATGGAAAAGGGAAAACGACGGCAGCCCTTGGGCTCGCTGTCCGTGCCGCCGGCCGGGGAAAACGGGTGCTCATGATTCAATTTATCAAATCACCTGATCGAACGTATGGAGAAAAAATTACCTTCGAGAAATTGGGGATTGAAATCGTGCAGACAGGAGTCGGCTTTACGTGGACGAAGACACCGGAGGAACATCGGGGAGCACTAAAAACAGCGTGGGCGTTAACGAAAGAAAAGGTACTGTTTGGCGGCTACGATGTTGTCATTTTAGATGAACTGAATAATGCGCTCGCGATTGATAAATTCCCGATTGACGATGTCCTTCCGTTGACAGAAGTACTGGAGTTGATTCAGCAGCGCCCCAAGGGGATGCATCTGGTCATTACCGGACGGTCTGCCAAAGAGGAGATCATCACTTGCGCTGATTTAGTAACCGAAATGAAGCCCGTTAAGCACTATTATAATGAAGGAATTCCTGCCGTGAAGGGAATTGAGTTTTAAGGGTCTACATTGAAAAATTAGGACATGGCGGCGACTTACTGACGGCCCGACAGTTTCAAAATGAGCCAATGTCCCCGGAAAGTGAGCCAATCCGATTTTAAAGCCTTGGGAGTCTAATTATATGAAACTAGGAAAAGGAAGCTGCAATGGAACATTTGGAGAATTGGTCCAAGGAATCATTGGTGATCGCCGTTATTTAATCACCCTGCCGATATCGAGTTTAAGAAGTGAGGCTAGGTTTATTCCAGATCCAATCGTTAAGGGAATAAGAGTGGCAGACTCAAAAGTAAAAGCTCAAAGAGCAGGGGAATGGTTATTCCAACTGTTTGGGGTAAAGGGCGGCGGGGATCTCGAGATACGCTCTAATATCCCAGTTGGTAAAGGTCTGGCCAGCAGTTCAGCAGATATTGTTGCTGCATTAAGAGCAATTGCTGACAGCTATAGTCTTCCGCTCACAAATGAAATGATCTCGATGATTGCCGCAAAAGTGGAACCTACCGATGGGGTAATGTATGAGGAAGTCGTGGTCTATGACTATATTCACGGTCAGCTGATTGAAAGCTTTGGGGCCTTACCCCCATTCATCCTCGTTGGTATCGACCTTGGGGGTATGATCAACACAATTGAATTTAATGAAGTTCCGAAAGAGTACAGCCAGAACGATCAACAGCAATTTATTAAAGCTTATGATCTGGTTACAAAAGGGTTTAAGGAGAAAAATTTAACTTATATTGGGGAGGCAGCAACCCTCAGTGCACGGGTGAATCAAAAAATATTGCCTAAGCCTGTTTTTCCACTATTAGATCAGCTGGCCTATCGCTATCAGGGCGGAATCGTTGTCGCCCACAGTGGAACGGTCGCGGGAATTTTACTAGATGGAAATCTTCCAAACGGTGATGAGGTGGTTTCACACTTATTTAGGGAAATGTCACTCGCTTTCAAGGGTGTTCCTATAAATTTATTTCATTATGAAAGCAGGGAAAAGAATTCTAGAGCAAGCGAATTGGGAGAAAAGAAGAACTCTTGAGAATTTACTATTTTATGAGGAATGGGGAAATCAGGAAAGAAAGTTTATTAGAGAGTGAGGATTGATTTATGGAAACTATTTCGTTAATTCTTCTTGTATTTGTGCTAGGGCTGCGTCATGGATTGGATGCCGATCATCTGGCATGTATTGATGGATTGACCCGTTATAACGGGCGTTTGAATAGTTCGATTGCTCGCTGGGTTGGTTTGCTCTTCTCCTTTGGGCACGGGTTAGTTGTAACCATCATCGCGGCGATCTTAGGGATTTTTATGAAGAGTTTTACAATACCGGATCTCGTGAATACACTGGTGACTTGGTTTTCAACTCTATCCCTGTTCGCAATTGGTACCTTAAATCTTTTTAATCTTTTGCGGAAAAAATCGACGGAAAATGAAGATTTTCGTGTTAGCGGAATTAAGGGGAAGTTCCTGCCGAAGATGTTGAAAGAAACGACGAATCCCTTTTTTGTGATTCTGATTGGCGGATTATTCGCATTGGCGGCGGAAACGGTTAGTCAAACATCGATGTGGGCGATTGCTGCAGGTAATACGGCAAGTTATATGCCAGTTTTATTAGGGATCATCTTTATGCTAGGGATGATGATTACAGACACCCTAGATTCCATCGTCGCCTTTCGCTTGTTAAAAGAAAGCAATCGATTAGGACAATCCGCTTCCCGTGTAATGGGCTGGGTGATTGTGGTTTTGGCCTACGGGGTTTCCTTTTACCAAGCATTTACGTTCTTCTTCCCATGGGCTGAACTTGATTATGAGATTTTAGGAGTTATGCTGTTTACGGCTTTTGTTCTAAGTTATCTATTCATAAGTTATCGGATTAAAAAGCAGATGGAGATAACGCTGAAAAATTAATCGTATTTTTTTAACATGAGGTGCCTGTCACGCCCCGAATAATGTCAAATAAAAATGACCCAAGATTTTTTCCTTGTGTCATTTTTTGCTTTTTTATTTGTTCGGTAAAGTAACAACAAATGTAGTAATATTATTTTCACTGGTAACATAGGGCCGTCCCTTATGCAATTCCACAAATCTCTTGACAACAGCTAAGCCCAATCCCGTGCCTACATAATCTTTTTGCAAAGCTTTTGCTCGATAAGAATGTTCAAAGATCTTAGCCAATTCATCCTTTGGTATTTCCACGCCTCTATTTCTAACCGTAATTTGAATACTTGTTCCATCTGAAGACAATCCAGTATAAATCTTTTTTGGTTCAAATGAATATTTCACGGCATTTTCCATAAGGGAATCCATGATCTGCAGAACATGTTCATTAGGGATATAAGTAGAAATATTCTCTTGAATGTTTTGCTCAAAGGTAATATTTTCATTATCCAACTTTTTTCTATTAAGGTAATGATGAATATGAGATATGATTGTATTTGAAAAAGAGCGATGATTCCTAGTTAGTGTCAGGCCTTCTTGCGATGTGGCCTGGCTTTTTTCGTATGAACGGTTGTAATTTTTTCTCAAGTTTCACAACTTTTTTACATGCTGAATAGACTAGTTTAACGGAAGCTTATTTAAAAAGGCATGGTGGAGGGAAAGAGCTTGAAGATATACCAAGTGAAAGGGTCGCCAGATATTGTAATTGAATTGTTGGAAATCACAGCGAATGGGAAAGTGAAGGTTAGGGATATCAACAATGATGAGGTCATTGAAACAACAATGCGAGCCTTTGAAATGGCATTTGTACCATCATCCGATTATTCCTCTATTGAGAAACAACAAGCAAAGGCACTAATGATAAATCATAGTGTACCAGCGTATATCAATGAAATGATCGAAAAATCTCAGGTTAAAGTTGTTAAGGCTTTTGGAAGATGCACTATGGTTGCGGTCCAGCTGCCCAATGGGTTTATCATCAGCGAATCGATAACCAGTGTAGATGAGGCATCCTATAACAAAGAAACAAACACCCAGATTTGTTTGGAACGGATTAAACATAAAATTAGTGAGCTTGAAGCTTACAAAACTCAAAGTGTAGCGATACAGTCAAGAAATAGGAATCAGGGATAACAAAATTGCTGAGCTGAAAAAGGAAAATAAGAAATTTCTAAAGTTGTTAGCGAATGAAGTAATAGAAAAAGTTGATTATGATGAAGCGGTTAATGAAAATAGAAATGTAATAAAAAAGCTACAATCAGAATTTCTTGAAAAGAAGGATATGTTAAAACGATACACAAAAAGTACAGAGATGGTTGAAAAGTCCAAAATGAACTAAAGAAGCTTATAAATATAAATGATTTAACCCCGGAGTTACTTCATAAGCTAATCATAAAATTGAGCTGAAGGAAAACAAGCATCTTATTATGTACTACCGTTTTTCTAACCATTTTCTGGTCAATGGAAGTAGTGACCAATTTACGACACATGTGTATGTAGAAACAATGGTGGCAACTTGGTGGCAAACTCCAACATTCTGCCACCAACTCCACCTTTAAAATAATTTACGCCTTAATACTAATGGAAAATAATTCTAAAAAATGGTTACTCGTTGTAGCAGGCCATTTTAGTATCGCTTTCATTATTTGAAGGCAGTGCATATTATATTCATAATAATTGAAAGAATTTTATTAATCGGACATTTCTAGAAGGTATTGTATTTATTTATGTATAAAATTACAATGAATTACATAATAAAACACTTTACTTTGATAAACAAGTAAAGAGATAAAGTGAGATATGGAGGAATAATATATGAAGAAAGTCACCCAGATTTTAATCATTTTATCAGTGGCTCTAATGGCAACTGCATGTGGTACTCAGCCTAAATTACCTGCACAATCAAAGAGTGAGCAGAGTAAAAAAGTAACCGAAGGAAATACATTTGAAAATATAAAAAAGCAAGGCGTTCTTAAAATTGCTGTGGATGATACATTTCCTCCAATGGAATACCGTAATGATCAAAACAAGTTAGTAGGTTTTGACATTGATCTTGCAAACGCCATATCAAAAGAGCTTGGTGTGAAAGTAGAATTTATACCAACTGCATGGGATGGAATTTTACCAGGATTAGACGCTAAACGATATGACATAATTATGTCATCAATGAATATTACAGATGAAAGAAAGCAAAAGGTTGATTTTGTAGAGTACATGAAATTAGGACAAGTTGTTGCAGTAAAATCAGGAAATCCTCAAAAGATTCAATCGAAAGAAGATCTTTCTGGGAAAATAGTCGGTGTACAACTAGGTTCAACTAGTGAAAGTGCAGCGAAAGAGATTAAGGGAATAAAAGAATTAAAGACATACAATGGTTATACGGATGTATTTAATGACTTAGGTCTTGGCCGTTTACAGGGAGTTATTGTTGCAGAAGCCGTTGGTCGTTACTACAAAACGACTAAACCTGATGCTTTCGATGTTGTAGGTAGTTCATTCCAAAGTCTTCCAGTAGGGATTGCTGTACGTAAAGGTGATGACGAGCTTGAAGCAGCATTACAAAAAGCAATAGAAACTGTGAAGGATAACGGAGCCTACACAGAAGTGAGTAAGAAATGGTTCGGAACAGACAAATCTAAAGAATAAAAAGGTTACGGATAAATCGGAATGCTGATTTATCCGTCTTATTTTTACTTTTATGTTTTTTCAAAAGGAGAGAGGGAAATGAAGGACTTTTTATCATTTGCATTAACTTATCTTCCCTACTTATTACAGGGGGCATTGGTCACTGTTGAAATAGCCGTAATTGGGATAGTAGCAGGAAGTATTATAGGATTACTATTCGGTCTCGGCCGTGTTTCCAGCTCTAAATTATTTTCACAAATTAGCAGATTTTATATTTGGGTGATTCGAGGAACTCCTCTTTTAGTGCAATTATTCATCATCCATTTCGCGATCCCTTCCGTATTTCCTGTATTAACGATGCCGCCTTTTGTTTCCGCCTGCATCGCATTGTCACTTAATGCAGCTGCCTATATTGCGGAAATTGCTAGGGGCGCCATTCAGTCGATTGATAAGGGACAAATGGAAGCAGCAAGGTCTCTTGGATTAAGTTATGGACAGGCGATGAGACGGGTTATTATACCACAAGCGTTTCGCCGTATGCTGCCCCCACTAGGAAATGAATTTATTGCCTTAATTAAAGAATCCTCCCTCGTATCAACTATAGCTTTATACGATTTACTCAGAACTGGTCAGCAAATAATAAGTAGTACGTACCGTTATATGGAGATCTTTTTACTAGTTGGTTTAATCTACTTAGTGCTTACTACTATCATGACATTTATCATTGGGAAAGTGGAGAAAAAGGTAGGTGCTTATGAATGATAAAATGCAAAAATGTTATTAAAACATTTGGTGATTTAGAAGTTTTAAAAGGTGTTGATTTAAATGTCTCGCAAGGTGAAGTGGTGGTCATAATTGGACCTAGCGGATCAGGGAAAAGTACCTTTCTTCGTTGTATGAATCATTTAGAGTCTATTGATGGTGGGAGTATTACTATTAATGGGAAAATGGTAGAAAACAAAGAGGCTGCGTTGAATAAACTTCGTCAAGATATTGGAATGGTTTTTCAGCAGTTTAATCTTTTTCCACATATGACCGTTTTGAAAAACATTATAGAAGCTCCTATTTTATTGAAAAAAATGACCAAAGCTGAAGCAAAGAAAAAAGGAATCCAGCTTCTTAAAAAAGTTGGGCTTGAAGCAAAAGCGGACGAATATCCAAACCGTTTATCTGGAGGGCAAAAGCAGCGTGTAGCGATCGCACGGGCATTAGCCATGGAACCGACGGTTATGCTATTCGATGAACCTACTTCTGCACTTGATCCGGAACTTGTCGGGGAAGTACTCACTGTCATGAAGCAGCTGGCAAAGGAAGGTATGACCATGGTCGTAGTTACTCATGAAATGGGTTTCGCAAAAGAAGTAGCAGATCGGGTTATCTTTATGGATGGCGGAAATATTATTGAACAAGGAATTCCAGAAGACATTTTTGTAAATCCAGAGCATGATCGCACGAAGGAATTTTTAGGACATATTAGAAAGGAGGAGCCCTCACGTTGAAAGATTCAAAGGTAGAAATAACCTCAATTATTCATGATAAAGTAGAACAATGGTTTCCTAAATTAGTGGAAATAAGAAGGAATCTTCATATGTATCCTGAAATTAGTAAACAAGAATTTAAAACAACCGAAAAAATAAACGGATGGTTACATGAATTTGGGATTCAACAAATACCACTTAGCTTAGCTACTGGGACCGCTGCAGAAGTAAAGGGAATCGAACAGGGACCGACGGTTGCAATACGAGCGGATATTGATGCTCTCCCCATTCAAGAAGAAGCAGATGTTCCATTTCGTTCAAAAATTGATGGTGTAAGTCATATGTGCGGCCATGATGTTCATACAACAATTGCACTTGGGGCAGCGATTATTTTAGAAGAAATGAAGGATCTAGTCTCTGGGAATGTTCGGATATTGTTCCAGCCAGCTGAAGAATTTGAAGGTGGAGCAGAATCTATGATCCAGCAAGGATTATTGGAAGGGATAAGTTCAATTATCGGTCTTCATAATGTTCCAGAACTTCCTGTTGGTCAGATAGGTGTGAAGGAAGGATTTTTAATGGGAAGTGTAGATGATTTTACCCTAACCATTAAAGGTAAAGGCGGACATGCTGCGCTTCCAGAGCAAACCATTGATCCGATCGTAATTGGCAGTGCAGTTGTGAGTCAGCTGCAAACAGTGGTCAGCCGTACGATTTCATCTAAGGAATCGGCAGTTGTCACCATTGGTTCCTTCCAAGCAGGGATGACAAATAATGTCATTCCAGATAAGGCTATTCTCAAAGGAACGGTCAGAACTTCCAACGAACAAGTGAGAAAGAAAATATATGAGGTATTTACACAACTTGTTACAAATACCGTGGCAGCACATGGTGGGGAAGTAGAGATTAAGTATGAGTTTCTGCTGCCAGCTGTCTATAATGATGCCCAGGTGGCAGAAATTGTTCAGTCAGCAGCAGAGACAATAGTTGGGAAAGAAAATACGATACGGGCAGAACCAACCATGGGTGGTGAGGACTTTTCTTTTTACCAAAAAGAAGTACCTGGCTGCTATGTGTGGCTTGGTTCAGGTAATCAAGAAAAAGGGATTAAATATGGGTGGCATCACCCGAAATTTATGGTAGATGAAGATGCCATTAAAATTGGAGTTAAATTAATGGTTCAATCAGTGCTTAAATTATTAGAGAGATAGACCTTTTAACTTTGGCAGATACTAATTTTCGTCACCAATAAAAACATAAAGATTAGGAATCCTGCTTTTTTTCGGAAGGAAACAGCAGGATTTTCTCTATACTGGACATTCAAATGAAGGGAGAATTTAATCCTATGGAAGCAAATTTCATGGAGAGTTTAAATTTAACGATAGATGGAAACCGTCTTTGGAACCAATTAATGGACCTTGGGAAAATAGGAGAAGGAGATAATGGCGGGGTCACTCGAACATCATTTGATCAAAATGATATCCAAGCACGAAAATTCTTTCTGAAACTACTGGAACAAGCTGATTTATCCCCTTATATGGACGCAGCGGGGAATATCTTTGGGCAAATAATCGGTAAAAATCCCGAATTACCTGCCATTCTTATTGGTTCTCACCTTGATACAGTAAATTCTGGCGGGCGTTTCGATGGCGCCATGGGTGTTCTAATGGGTGTTGAGGTGCTTTGTACGTTGAAGGAAAAGGGAATTCAACCTGAAAGAACGATAAAGGTTGTTTCCTTAACAGATGAGGAAGGGGCACGTTTTGATTATGCTTTTGTAGGTAGTACCGCTTTGGTTGGGACAGAGGGTTCGAAGAAATTAAAGGAAAATTTAGCTTCAGCAACAGATAAAGATGGAATCTCCTATCTGGAGACCATGAAGCAGGCCAGTCTAGAAGGGGAATATTTTAATCAGATTAATCCAGACCTTTTAGAACAAGCTCAGTTAGGTAAAAATGACGTAAAAGCTTATATTGAAGTACATATTGAGCAGGGAAAAGTGTTAGAAAATAAAGATTTAGCTGTTGGAATAGTTACGGGGATCTCTGGTGGAGAATGGGCGGAAGTAACCATCATGGGTGAAGCGGGGCATGCAGGAACGACATGGATGAAAGAGAGAAAAGATGCTTTAACAGCTGCAGCAGAATGTATATTAGCCATTGAGAAAATAGCACTGGACAATATCGGAAGTGTTGCGACAGTAGGAAAATTGGAAGTAAAACCTGGAAGTAGTAATGTCATTCCTGGGAGAGTGGATTTTACACTTGATGTTCGGGATATATCTAATGAACGGCGTGAAAATACGGTTACTAAAATCTATAATTCAATTCGGACAATTGCTGCAAACCGTGATTTAGGGTGTGAAATTAGGCAGGTTCAATCCCTATCTTCTGTGATGAGTTCACCAATAGTGATGAAAGCAGTAAAAGATTCTCTGCAAGAATTACAGTATCCTGTTTATGAATTACCAAGCGGGGCTGCTCATGATGCGATGGTATTGGGGGGGCTTACAGATATTGGAATGATTTTTGTAAGGAGCCACAATGGCATAAGTCATCATCCAGATGAGTGGAGTTCTTTTGAAGATGTTGCCCTTGGGTGCGAGGTACTATTCAGAACAACGTTAAAACTTTTATAAATGATTCACTTACCTAGAGAGGTTCTGTAGTTCATTTTAGGTACTGTATATGGCGAGCCAAAAATCATTGAAATTCCAGTTAAAAGGCAAATACTAGCCGCTCTATTTATTTAAGAAATCAATTCTTTTACGATTTGGAAAATTTTCATCTTAAGTAAAAAGACTTTGTTAGGTTTCCTTCGGAAGTAGAGGTTCGACCCCGACAATCGGTATCAAATCATCATGATAAATTCAATAAAATCAACGTTTCGTACACATTGTATGGAACGTTTTTTATTTATTTCAAGTTCGATTCTTACAAAGATACTGTGCAGATAAACGTGTATTACCCAGTTAAACATGGAAACGACATTTCTAAGATAGACTTAGAACAAGCCGACCATCAGAAAGTAAGGGAATTGGTTCAAAACAATGTATTAGGTATTCATAAAGGTGGCATCTACTCACTGAAGATGAACCAGAAGGATTTTGTCTTTATCTTTGCTGACAGCCAGCAAGAAGCTGTGCAATTCTATACCAAAACATTTCATCAAAACCCATTGAACTGTCACGATTATTCGCTAGATTACCAGCTCGCTTGAGGAAATGATGTAATTTCGTTTCGGGACATGAGGAAGGAATTCATGAGTTATCCAGCTATAGCGGGGTATTTTTATAAGTATAGTTGAAAGGTAAATGAACTCCTTTAAGCTATTGACACTCCAAGAATTAGAGCGTATGGAGCATTTTAGGACAGAACTAAAAAGATATATTTACTATTAATCGAATAGTAAAAATTAAAAGGGTTGAGCCCTATACCATACAGATTCAATCCTTAAAAGTTGCTTAAAATATTGTCCAACTTTTTGATCGACTTTCTGTCATAGTTGGTGGTTTTATGGTTTGATAAATTGGGAGAGATTTAAAAGGAGAGGGAACTATTCCCATAGGAGTCCACTCTCCTTATTTAGGTTGTTCTATTAACTGGAAAAAGGATCAAAAAATCACGGAAATTGTTCCATTCGTTGCGACACTAAGTCGGTATATATTCCTCTCAATTTATTATTTTTCCCTGACAATCAAGGCTGAAATCCAGCCTTCGATCCCGTTTGCGGTTTGAACTTTTAGCCACTTAATTCCTTTGGAATCTACTTTTTCTTCATTCAAAAAGTGCATGATTTCTCCATTTGTTGGGGATTGAGGGAGTTTGGCAGGTCCAAGTAAAAGTATATTCGACCATAAGGGTCGATTTTTTATTGCTTCCAGACGTTTGAAAACCGAAATTTCTACTTTTTAATAAAGAAAAGCAATGGTTAAAAACGGCAAGTATAAATTTATTATTCACATATTCATTATTTTAATCAGTTATAGTTGAATAATGGAAGGAAGTAAACTGGAATGATAGGTTTCATTGATTTTTGCCATGGGATGTTATGTCCACTTATCATGTTTCAAGGGGGTTTTTAAGGACTGTCTTGTAAAACGAACGGGTGCAAAAGTTGAAGATCGGAGCTGTCATTGTGGCAGCTTTCCTTATTGTGCTAACGGGGCAGAATACTTTAAAAAGAGTTTTATTATATGGGGATTTATCTTTTAAAGAAGTGATGTAAATTCATATTAATCTTTATTTTCAGTAAATTTAGTGTTGACAACTCGAATTTATCGATATATTATCGTATTTAATTAAATAATAAGCAAAGATTGGAAATAGTAAAAGGATTTATAAACTTATTAGAGAGCCGATGGTTGGTGAGAATCGGTAGTTATAGCCTTTGAACTCATCCAAGAGCTACTCCCTGAACTTAATCAGTAGGGGATGTCGGTTTTCTACCGTTATGTAGAAAGGTGGTGATTGCCACCGAAAATGAGTGGGTTAATATTTTTATGATTAATCAATTAGAGTGGTACCGCGAGCAATGCCTCGTCTCTATATTTTTATAGAGACGGGGCTTTTTTTATTTTAAATAAACTAACAATTATAAATGAAAAGGTGGGAGTCGGGATGAAAAATATCGATAAATATTCTAGAGGTTACTTTATGCCCCCAGTGCAATGCTTGAAATGGACAGAGAAGGAGTATATTACAGAAGCTCCTACCTGGTGTAGTGTTGATCTACGCGATGGGAATCAGGCTTTGGTCGTCCCGATGAGTCTAGAGGAAAAGTTAGAATATTTTCAGTTGCTTTTACAAGTAGGTTTCAAGGAAATTGAAGTAGGTTTTCCAGCTGCCTCGGAAACCGAATTTGCTTTTTTACGTACATTAATTGAAGAAAATTTGATTCCGGATGATGTGAAAATTCAAGTTTTAACACAGTCAAGAGAACATATTATCAAAAAAACATTTGATGCGTTACAGGGTACGAATAAAGCAGTGGTGCACTTGTACAATTCCACATCTAGGGCACAGCGTGAGCAAGTATTTAGAAAATCTAAGGCAGAAATTATTAATATTGCTGTAACTGGAGCAAAAATACTAAAGAAATATGCTGCTGAAACCGAAGGGAATTTCCAATTTCAGTATTCTCCTGAAAGCTTCACGGGTACAGAAGTGGAGTTTGCGCTTGAAATTTGCAATAAGGTACTTGATATTTGGCAGCCGACAGCTGATAACAATGTAATTATCAACCTACCAGCTACGGTATCAATGTCCATGCCTCACGTTTACGCAAGTCAAATTGAGTATATGAGTGACAATCTGAGCTACCGAGATAATGTAATCCTATCACTTCATCCACACAATGACAGAGGAACAGGGGTAGCAGATGCTGAGCTAGGAATGCTTGCCGGTGTGCAAAGAGTCGAAGGAACATTGTTCGGAAATGGAGAAAGAACAGGGAACGTGGACATCGTAACGCTTGCATTAAACATGTATTCCCACGGGGTAGATCCCAAGCTGAATTTTGAAAATATCCCTACTATTATTTCCAAATATGAAAAATTAACAAGAATGAAGGTTCACGAAAGACACCCATATGGCGGTGAACTTGTCTTTACTGCATTTTCAGGTTCCCATCAAGATGCCATTGCCAAAGGTATGAAATGGCGAGAGGAAGAAGAACGTCAGTATTGGACTGTACCTTATCTATTAATTGATCCGATGGATATTGGAAGAGAATATGAAGGAGATATCATCCGAATTAACAGTCAATCCGGTAAGGGAGGAATCGGTTATATCCTTCAGCGAAAGTATGGAATTGATCTACCTACCGAAATGCGTGAGAGCTTTGGATATAGTGTGAAAAATGTTTCAGATCATAAGCACAAGGAACTTATGCCCAATGAAATCTATGACATTTTCATCAATGAATATGTAAATATTAACACCCCTATCGAATTAATCAGTTATAAATACACTCAAAATGGTTATTACGAAACGATTGTATCGATCCGGATGAATAATGAAGAACATAAATTTACTGGTGTGGGAAATGGAAGACTTGATGCTGTCAGCAACGCTCTTCAAACCCAACTGGGTATCGATTATACAGATTTGGTCTATAAGCAGCATGCGCTGGAAATAGGTTCAGGATCAAACGCTGTATCTTATGTAGGAATTACCGCAAAGAATGGTGCTGTATATTGGGGCTGCGGAATTGACACTGATATTATGACCTCCTCAGTAAAAGCTCTGTTTAGTGCAGTTAACAACATGGTATCCAGCTTACAACTTCCTGTTGAAAAAGAATTTATTAATTCTGATGTCATCAATCACAACTATGGAGTAATTGTGAAGCTGGAATAAAAGATGGAATCTTTGATAATCCATAACATGGATGCACACAAGCTTTTTAATACAGATTCTTAAAGGCTACTCACTATTTAACACCTATTCGAATATGAATTCGAGTGTTCCTTATCCTTTCCATGTGAAAATTATTTGCGAAAGGGTAGTTGCTATCTAATCTATAACCCAAGCTATACCTTTATTTTTTCATATTATATTAGAAAGTGGAAAATAAAGGAAGTGTGGCATTTGAAAGGTGCTAATGGAAGTAATACTGAACCATTAAATTATGATCTAAATTTTAGAATGCAATTTACTTTTATGGCGGACGATCGAACCTTAGCTTGCATTTTGAGACAAATTGCTGCAAACGCTGTTAATCTTGTGAGTTTAGTCATAACCAAAAGCCGTAATAAAAATAATTTCATCAGGCTAGTGGCGGGTACCTCAGAGTCCGAGACCAGTCGTGATCTGAGGGTAGTAAGAAAAACACTACAATCGCAACATATTACATTTAAAGAGGAAGAAATCATCACCATTTCAAATATTCCTGCTGGAATTCCAGGTGTATTTAGCAGATTTTACAACAGCTTGTGGTGTAAAGTAGAGGTTAAGTCCGTGTATCTAGGAGAAAACGACATCATATTTATTAACGTCTCAAATGTAAAAAAAGCAGTAGAAATCCTGTCACAACAAAATTTAATCCCATGTCAAAACGATTGTTAGCCTGAATCTATGATTAAAAGATATAGGCTTTTTTTATGACCAGCCCTCATAATCCTTAAACAAACGGGTTTTTCATGTTGAAACACAAATTGAGAAATTACTAAGACAATAGTTTTTTCTGCTAATACCATTAATACTACGTATGTGCAAATAGGGCTTCCAAATTTGGATGCCCTATTTTTAAATATTTTACATCAAAATCAACGTTGTGAGTGTCTTTTGTATTTATGGAAAAATTTGTTCGTAACAAAAGCGATCCTTATTGAAGAAAAGAGGTCCAGGCTAAAAGATAAACAATTACGTTAAAAATATTCTTCTTCGGGGCCAAATTTAACAGGTTTTTCCCACCTTTTTGTTGAAATAAAGCAAATAGAAATCTTATTTACTATCATAATTTAAGTCGCAAACTGTTATTGAAAAGGAGGCATATGATTTGAGCAATATTACTGATGAGAGAATAGAAAATGAGAAGAATCACAAAAACTATACTCTCATGGGAGCTGATAAGCGACCTTATTTGAGTAAAATTCCTGGCACCTATGGTGGGCACCGCAAAACAAAAATTTACGGGCGATTAGATTGTCCTGCAGCATTACGTGCCATCACAAAGGGTGGTTATGTCAAAGATCGGGTATTTTTTGCTGATGAGCAAACAGCCATTTCAGTGGGATTTAGACCATGTGGAACATGCCTTCCTGAAAAATATGCGATTTGGAAAAAGAGAAATGAGATTGATAGTTCGAAACAAATAAGAAAATCACGATAGTTTCTTTAACATAAAAAAATGTATTTAAACCTACCATCAATGACACCTTTCGCATTTTAGGTGTCTTTTTTGGCCTAAAAAGGAAGATATCCATTTAGTTCTATAAATGAAGTGGGGTATGTAAAATGATAATAGAATTCTGTCCAATGAAACAGCTGCAAAAAGATTTTGATGTGATTGCAAGCTTTTATCAAATTGAGTTGGGTAACAAGATCTATCAGTGTAGGAATCATGCGCTCATTTTCAGAAAAGGAAACTTTATACAAAATGAACCGGATGCAGTTATAGTTATGGCGAACCCTGGTAGTTAAAGGTTTAAAGTGTGATAGTTTCTAACGTAACCGTCAAATATTTTCATAAGGTCAAGTTGCATTTTTCTACTCCTAATCTTATTAATTATCAAAATACTATAAGGACTTCAAACCCTTTGGTTACCCTCTTTGGAACTTGCTTTCAGCCCTAAACACTACTAATTTATTCCTATTTAATACCCATATTATGACATAAAATCTGTATAATAATAGCATTATCCCTATTTAAATTGATAAAGGGACAATGGACGAAACGAATGGCAATATCCAATGCTGTCCTCCAGCTAATTGGTAATAATTTGTGGTTGTATTATTAAACAAATTATCAATTCTTTTTTATAAATGACTTTATTTAACAATTAATACCGGGCACAGTGAACCATTTTTTGTAAAAAACAGAAGATTGACACTATGATAAATGATATATAAAATATTTTTATATATTTAAAGATAAAAGATTGGGGCAATGACATGTTTAAAACTGAGATGAACACCGTAGTAACTCTATGTCAGCTTCACACAGACCTATCGGAACAAGACATACAAAAGATCCAAGAAGTGGTTCAAAACCTGCAATTAATTGCCGATTTAAATCAGGCAAATGTGTTTGTAGATTGCCAAACAAGTGAAAAAAAGCATGCTATTGTGGTGGCAGAAGCAGCACCTACAACGGCCAATTCTGTCTATAAAAATCCGGTGGTCGGAAAGTTTGCCTACGAAACGTTTGAGCCTGCAGTTTTTTACGCGTTTCGGACGGGTAAGCCGCTTTTTCTCAATCATGCCTTAACCCAGGAAGGGAAAAAAGTCGAACAAAGCGTTGTTCCGATTGTTGGAATTCATAACCGAGTGATTGGCACGTTGATCATGGAGAAAGACAACAGTGATAAGCTCCAAAATCAAAATAAACTGAAAGCGCTAACAGAAGCGAATGAGACACTTAGCGAACTCTTACTGGGAATGGCTGAAAATCGCCCTTTTATCCCAGATGTGATTGAGGAATCTCTATTCATTATTGACGAGGATTTACAGATTCAATATTCGAATCCTGCTGCGATGAATCTTGTTTTAGAAATGTGTTCGGAGGAATGTAAAAGCGGCAATCTTTTTACTTCCTATTTTCCTAACCTTGCAGAAATTTGCAGGCTGCCGGATGAACTTGTGGTCCAAGAAATCATCATTCAAAATAAAGTCTTTCAAATGAAAAAAATTGCTCTTGTGCAGCATGAGAAAAATAGCGGATCGTTTATCATTTTTCGTGACTTAACAGAGCTGCGCCAAAAGGAGAGGGAGCTTACCGTAAAGACTGTGGCCATCCGGGAAATCCATCATCGTGTAAAAAATAACTTGCAAACGGTAGCGAGTCTTCTTCGGCTGCAGATGCGAAGAGGGGTCCCTGAAGAAAGCAAGTTTTATTTTATCGAAAGCCTCAACCGAATTTTAAGTATTGCCTCTGTCTATGAAATCATCTTATCCAATTCTGAAAATCAGGATGATGTAGAGATTGTTAGTTTAATAGAAAAAATTGGGAATATGCTGGTCTTTAGTGAAGATCATGAAGGAAAATTGATTTCGATCGACTATTCCGGCCCAAAGATCCTTATTAAATCGAATCTAGCTGTTTCCGTTGCTCTTGTTATAAATGAATTAATTCAAAATTGTGTGAAGCATGCATTTGCGGAGATGACAGAGGGCCAAATTGATGTAGTCATCCAGGAAGAGGCTTCTGCAGTAAGAGTCCTTGTAAAAGATAATGGAATTGGCTATAATCCTTCTATGAAGCCATCATTAGGGCTTGATATTGTTAAAATGATGATAGAACATGATTTATCGGGCCATTTTTCCATTGAAGGAACAAGTGAAGGAACGGAAGTATCCGTCGAATTTCCCTTTGCGTGGGAGGATTAAGGAATGAAAAAGCGAATTATCGTTGTTGAAGATGAGTCCATCGTCCGATTGGATGTTTCCCTCATGTTGAAAGATGCTGGCTATGATGTTGTGGCTGAAGCAGCTGATGGCGAGAAAGCAATTGAATTGGCTTACAGCCTTAAGCCTGACTTAATGATCATGGATATTAAAATGCCGAAGCTGAACGGTTTAAAGGCCAGTGAGATTATTTCCAACAAATTCAATATCCCGATTTTGCTGTTAACGGCCTATAGTCAAAAGGAATATATAGAAAAAGCGAAGAAGGCAAATATTTTAGGATATCTTGTAAAGCCGATTTCGGAGGCTAACTTGATTCCTGCGGTTGAAATTGCTTTGAAGCAGGCAGAAAATGCTATTCTTTATAAAGAAAAAGTAGAAGAAATGAATCGGGAACTGAAAAACCGAAAGATTGTTGAAAAAGCAAAAGGAATTTTAATGAAACAATTGAATTTACCGGAGGAAACGGCTTACAATAAGATTAGAGACCTTAGCATGAAAAAACAAATGCCATTGGAAAAAGTGGCGAAGTACATTATTTTGAAGTACCCAAGTTAGTTTACAAGTGAATAGATGAAGCAAAGGTGCTTAGTAGGTTTTATTTTTTATAAAAATAAAGTCTATTAGGCATTTTTTTATTAATTTGAGAGGTGGGTTTGTCGTGAACGAAGAGAAAAAGAGGTTTATACAGGAGTTTGTCCCAGGGAAACAGGTAACTTTAAGCCATATTATTGCCAATCCGGACCCGGATATGTTTGAAAAACTGGGGATACAGGAGGCTGGGGCATTAGGGATTTTGACGCTGACCCCAAGTGAGACGGTGATTATTGCCGGAGATTTAGCCACCAAATCGGCTAATGTCAAGTTAGGATTTTTGGATCGCTTTACCGGAAGTCTTGTGATTGTCGGCAATGTTTCAGAGGTGGAAATGGCGATGCAGGAAATCAACCGTTTTTTGCAGGATACGCTGAAATATACCCCGGCGGAGATCACGAAGTCATAGAATCAGAAAATAGAATTTTTCAAGAAAGGAGGAAATATGATGACGAAAAAGAACCGAGCCATGCTGATCGGTTCCATTGGGGCCGGAAAATCGACGTTAACAAATGCATTGCTTGACCGGGACGTGCCTGCTGTCAAAACGCAGTCGCTGAATTACTATGATTGGATTGTTGATACCCCAGGTGAATATTGTGAAAACCCGTTCTACTATAAAAATATCATGGCAACGGCATTAGAAGTGACACATGTCCTGTATTTACAGGATGCGACCAAGAAGAAAATGATTTTCCCGCCAGGATTCAGCAGCGGAATCAATAAAATCCCCATTGGGGTGGTCACAAAAAGTGATTCAGACCAGGCTGACGTTGAACTAGCCATTTCTTTGTTAAAAAAGGTAATCGTAACCAAAGGTTCGATTGTCATTACCTCTTCCCTAAAAAATGAAGGAATAGAGGAGATCCGGAATCTGGTAAACTTCCGTTCGACACATGAAATGAAGAAGTATTTTGAAGGAAATCCATCCCCATTTGTAATTTTTTAAATGAGAGCCTTTACAATATCCAGAAAATAATTTATATTATGAATAACAAATGAATTTAATGGCAATGGCGCCTCTTTTAAACTATCTAATTTGGGATAGTTTACAAGGGGCGCTTTTTGTTTTTTTGGGGGAGTTGAGATGAAGTTCAAAGGCCCGCAAAAAGAAGAAATGATCAGTGCGGGAATCGATATAGGCACAAGTACAACAAAGCTGGTAATCAGCCGGTTCACGTTAATGAATATGGCTGGCGGGGCACATGTGCCACGAATTGAAATCATTGACAAACAGGTCATCCATCGCAGCCCGATTTACCGGACACCGCTGCTTTCACCAACCACCATTGATATTGAAAAAATTGAAGACTTTGTCAGAAAGGAATATCAGAAAGCAGGTATTGAGCCAAAGGATATTCAAACGGGAGCAGTGATCATTACGGGTGAAACAGCCACAAAGTCAAATGCAGAAGTAATGCTGCATCAGCTGTCTGACCAGGCTGGGGAGTTTCTAGTTGCAACAGCTGGTCCTGACTTAGAAGGAATTATTGCCGCTAAGGGATCGGGCGCTTATGAATATTCGAAAGATACGAGTAAGGTTATCGCCAATATCGATATCGGCGGGGGTACAGCCAATGTGGCCGTTTATAAATCTGGCAGACTTTGTGGAACCTGTACCCTTCATGTAGGCGGCAGATTAATTGAATGTAACGATAATAAAATCCAGAGTATTTCTCCGCCTGTTAAAAATTTACTGCGACAATGGGATTCAAGGATGGTGGAGGGGCAAAACCAAAATCCATCAGCGATAAAACAAGTAACCGATTTTATGGCAGATGTCATTGCGCGGATGTTAAAAAAGGCACTCACAAACGAGGATCTAACGTTGCTGCTAGGGCATGAACCTAACTGGGTGGAAGATATTGAGGCGATTATGTTCTCAGGCGGGATAAGTGAATGCATTTATCAGCATGAGACCGGAATCGTACAGTCGGCCAAATACGATGATATCGGGTTGATGTTAGCCGCCTCCTTAAAGGAAAGCTCAAGTCTTGCTCAATGGACTTGGGTAAAGCCGCAGGAAACGGTTCGGGCCACAGTGCTGGGCGCCGGAATGCAAACGACTGAAATCAGCGGCGCAACCATTGAAGTTGATAATCGTAAATTGCCGATGAAAAACTTGCCGGTTTACCAGATTCGATTCGAGGGTGATTTTAAAACGGAAATAAACCAATTATCAAAGCAGATTGAGGAAGCACTCGATCTCTATGACCCACAGCGTGAGGGACAGAATTTTGCGGTTTATTTTTCAGAATTGCCTTACTTAAGATTCCGTGAAATCGATGAATTTGCTGAATCCATCCTCAAAGCAATGAAACAAAAACCGAATCAAACTCAAGAGTTAGTCCTTGTGCTTGACCGGGATTATGCAAAAGTTCTTGGGCAAACACTTAAGCGAAAGGCTCCGGTGCAATCCGTCATTTGTATTGATCAAATTAAAGTTGAAAATGGGGACTATTTGGATATAGGCCAAGTGCTCGAAACCGATGTTGTTCCTGTCATTATAAAAACATTAACATTCCAGAAATGACGAAAGGGGGCATTCTTATGAGATTAAAGTCCACCTATTTAGGTACTGTCTATCAATTTTCCTCACTAAAGGATTTATTTGCGAAAGCAAATGAAGAAAAATCCGGCGACCGCTTAGCAGGGATTGCTGCTGAGACCGTCCAGGAAAGAATTGCAGCAAAACAAGTGGTGAGCTATTTAACACTACAAGATATTAGGGAAAATCCCATGCTATCTCCTGAAGAGGATGAGGTTTCAAGGATTATCGAGGGTCAGATCAACAAACCCATCTATCAATCGATTAAAAATTGGTCTGTTTCGGAACTTCGCGAGTATATCCTGAACGATTCAACTACCGGTGAAGACTTGAAACGCCTCAGCCGAGGTCTGAATAGTGAAATGATTGCAGCGGTGGCAAAGATCATGTCCAACCTCGATTTAGTCCATGCCGCCAATAAAATTGAAGTTTTATCCAAATGCAATATTACGATTGGTCAAAAAGGAGTGTTAGCCTCTAGGCTGCAGCCAAACCATCCGACGGATAATGTCGACGGGATGATGGCCTCAATGAAAGAAGGGCTTGCGTATGGGATTGGAGATGCAGTAATTGGAATAAACCCGGTAGATGACTCCGTTGAAAGTGTAAAACGGTTATTGCATGCGACACATGACTTTATTCAAAAATGGGAAATTCCAACGCAAAACTGTGTGCTTGCCCATGTGACAGCTCAAATGAAAGCGGTCCAGCAGGGGGCGCCGGCAGATATGATTTTCCAGAGTATTGCCGGAACCGAAGCGGCGAATCGTTCTTTCGGGATTACCGCTTCCCTCTTGGAGGAAGCCAATGAAATGGCGAAAGTATACGGTACAGGAACTGGTCCACAACGTTTGTATTTTGAGACAGGTCAAGGCTCGGAATTATCCGCCGAAGCTCATTATGATATCGACCAATTGACAATGGAATCCCGAAATTATGGCTTTGCCCGCTACTATGACCCGTATATTGTCAATACGGTAGTCGGCTTTATCGGACCAGAGTACTTGTACAACAACAAACAAGTGATTCGAGCCGGTCTTGAAGATCATTTTATGGGAAAAATGCATGGCATTCCAATGGGCGTTGATATTTGCTATACGAACCATATTAAAGCAGACCAGAACGACATTGAAGATCTTGGCGTGCTGCTTTCCGCGGCAGGGGTGAATTTTATTATCGCTGCGCCAATGGGTGATGATTGTATGCTCAATTACCAGAGCTTAAGTTATCACGATGTTGCGACATTAAGACAGACGCTGAATAAACGGCCGGCACCATCATTTGAAGCATGGCTGGAGAAAATGGGGATTTTTGAAAACGGGAAATTAAGTAAATATGCAGGTGACCCGACGATTTTTTCGCGATAGGAGGTGTAAGGAGTGAATCCTGAGTTAGTGGAACAAATCACGAAAATGGTGGTTGAAAAATTGCAGACGAAGACCGCTGAAGGCGGTGCGGCGGTGGAAGAAGTTAAGAAAAAGACGAACGATGATACATCGGCAAAAGTGGAAGTGAAATTTTGGAGCCACCGGACGAATCATGTTGAAACAGAGTGCAATCAAAGTCCGGGCTGCGTGGTGTCAGCCCATGAAAAAGAAATACTTCTTGAACCAAAGCCGCCTGTAGGACTTGAAAATCCGATTAATAAGGAAGAGCTGGATCTTTTAATTAGCAAAACACCGGCAAGAATTGGCGTCGGCCGTGCGGGATTAAGGCCCAAAACGGACACTTGGCTGAAGTTTCGCTTTGACCATGCGGCAGCAGTCGATGCCGTTTATGGTGATGTCGATCCGAAAATACTTGAAAGCTTATCCTTATTAAAAGTTAACACGAAGGTTACCGACAAAGAGGTCTATATCCGCCGTCCTGACTTCGGCCGAAAGCTCTCTGATGAGGCAAAACAATTAATTGATCAAAAATGTAGAAAGTCTCCGACGGTTCAAATTATTTTTTCTGACGGCTTAAGTTCGAAAGCGGTCGAGGAAAATTTAGAGGATGTCTATTTATCTCTTAATCAATCGCTTCAAAGCTTAGGGCTCGATGTCGGAACACCATTTTTTATCGAAAAAGGCCGGGTGGCGGCAATGGATGATGTTGGGGAGATCCTAAAACCGAAAGTGATTGTTTACTTGATTGGTGAACGTCCAGGTCTCGTGAGTGCGGAATCGTTAAGTGCGTATCTCTGCTACGAACCACGCCACGGCACCATTGAGGCCGACCGGATGGTCATCTCCAATATTCATAAGGGAGGCATTCCACCGGTGGAGGCCGGCGCCTATATCGGAACTCTCGTGCAAAAAATATTAAAATATGAAGCCAGTGGTGTTTCGCTGGTACAAAAAGAGCAATAAGGGGAGGGTTAATAAATGGCATTAGAACGAATTCATGCAAATATCTTGGCTGTTCGGATTATTCCAAACGTTGACCCTGCCTTAGCAGCTCAGTTTCAGTTAAAACCCCATCAACGGAGTTTAGCGATTTTTACCTCAACGATTGACGATGTCGGCTATACAGCTCTTGATGAAGCAACGAAACGCGCAGATGTTGATGTTGTCTATGCAAAGTCCTTCTACGCAGGTTCTGCGCATGCATCAGGGCCATTGTCTGGTGAAATGATCGGCGTGTTGGCCGGTCCAAGTCCAGATGAAGTGAAAAGCGGGATAGATGCGGTGATTCAAACCGCAGAAAATGAAGCGTATTTTGAGGCAATCAATGAGGAAAAAAACCATGCATTGTATGCCCATGTCGTGGCAAGAACCGGTTCTTATCTATCAGCTGAGGCAGGGATTAATCAAGGTGAAGCACTAGCCTATTTGATTGCCCCGCCGCTTGAAGCGGTGTATGGAATGGATGCGGCGTTAAAGGCTGCGGATGTAGAGCTGGTTAAGTTTTTTGGACCGCCTTCGGAAACAAACTTTGGAGGTGGGCTATTGACCGGGTCGCAATCGGCATGCCAGGCGGCAGCGGATGCTTTCCGTGCTGTGATTATCGAGATTGCGAGAAATCCACGACAGTATTAGATTCCTATTTAATTGGCGGATAATGCTGCATACGTGTAATTTTTCACACAAAAAACAAGAGAGAAAGGAGTGTCCCTGTTGCCATTCGATTTAGATTTACAATCCATTCAGGAAATGCGGGATGCAGTTCAGAAAGCTAAAGAAGCACAGCAAAAGTACTTGGCGTTTTCCCAAGAACAAGTCGACAAAATTGTGAAACGGGCAGCCGAAGCGGCTGCTGCCAAATCACTTGAATTAGCCCAGATGGCGGTCGAAGAAACCGGAATGGGTGTAGTCGAACATAAAAAAATGAAAAATGACGTCGGTTCACATGCTGTCTATGAATCTATTAAAAACGAGAAGACAGTTGGAATCATTAACGAGGACCGTACAAAGAAAATAGTCGAAGTCGCCTCACCTTTTGGGGTGATTGCCGGGATCACTCCAACGACAAATCCAACTTCGAGTGCGATTTTTAAAGCATTAATCGCCCTAAAAACAAGAAATGGAATCGTATTTAGTCCGCACCCACGTGCAGTGATATGCTCAGTCGCCGCTTTAAAGATTTGTTTGGAGGCAGCCGTTGATGCGGGAGCGCCGGACGGAATTATTGGCTGGATCTCAAAACCAACAATGGCAGCAACCACTGAATTAATGCACCATCGTGATATTAATTTGATTTTAGCAACTGGCGGAAAAGATTTAGTCCGTGCTGCCTACAGTTCAGGTAAGCCTGCATATGGTGTCGGTCCTGGAAACGTGCCCGTCTATATCGAAAAAACCGCCAATATCGAAAAAGCGGTCAAAATGATTGTTCAAAGCAAAACGTTTGATAACGGCACGATTTGTGCAACGGAACAAGCCATTGTGGTTGACCAGAATGTCAAAGAAATGGCCGTAAGGGAGCTTAAAAATAATGGCGCCTATTTCTTAAATGAGCAGGAGAAATCACTTTTAGAAAAGGTGATTTCACCATTGCCAGGAAAGCTGAATCCAGCAATTGTTGGTCAAAGAGCTGTCAAGATTGCGGAATTGGCGGGTATTTCCGTTCCAGCCGACACAACGATTTTAATTGCGGAAGAAACGCGGATAGGGAAGGACGTTCCTTTTTCCATTGAAAAACTTTCGCCGATCTTTCCGATTTATACAGCTGAAAGCTATGAAAGTGCAAAAGAGCTGTGTGTGAAAATCTTAAATTTAGGCGGGATGGGACATAGCTTATCCCTTCACACCAATGATGAAAATGTAGCCCGTGAATTTGCGCTATTCATGCCAGTATCACGACTGATGGTGAATACTCTTTCTTCCATTGGTGCGGTTGGAGCCACAACGGAATTGATGCCATCGCTGACACTTGGCTGTGGATCATTTGGCGGTAATATTACATCAGACAATCTAACGGCCCGCCATTTAATCAATATCAAAAGAATGGCCTATGGAACAAAAGAGGTTAACGTTCCAAAACCATCCAGCAAAAGTCCTGCTCCACAATGGGGTGCCAGCAACCATGTAGACGAGATTGTGAATCAGGTTTTATGCAATGTGAATGTATCGGGCCAGCTAGATTCGCAGGTAATCTCTGAATTGGTAAATCAAGTATTAAAAAAATATCAAATGAATTAATAGGAGGAATTTACAATGGCTAGAGAATTAACAGCATTAGGAATGGTGGAAACAAAAGGTTTGGTAGCATCCGTGGAAGCAGCAGATGCAATGGTAAAGGCAGCAAACGTACATTTAGTCGGTAAAGTACATGTTGGCGGCGGGCTTGTAACGGTTCTTGTCCGCGGAGATGTAGGTGCGGTTAAAGCGGCAACTGAAGCAGGTGCGGCAGCAGCAGAACGTGTTGGTGAACTATTATCTGTTCATGTCATCCCACGTCCGCACAACGAATTGGAGAGCATTTTACCAAAATTAGAAGTGGAAGTGTAAGAAGTAAGGAGCCAATTCGATGAATGAACAATCTATTCGAACGGTTGTTGAAGAAGTGATTCAGCAATTGTTAAAAAAGGACTTCAGACCCAATACAATCCCGATGGCTGTCTCTGCACGCCATTGCCACTTAAGTCAAGCTGATTTAGAAACGCTTTTTGGCAAAGGGTATGAGTTAACGAAAAAAGCGGACTTGTCTCAGCCCGGTCAATTTGCGGCTAATGAAACGGTGGTCATTGTCGGACCAAGAGGAAGCATTGAAAAAGTGCGAATCCTCGGTCCGGCCCGTTCTTTAACACAAGTGGAAGTCAGCAGAACGGATGCAGTAAAGCTTGGGTTGAAACCGCCCGTAAGGGAATCTGGCAATATTGCTGGTTCTGCACCGATTACTCTGGCAGGGCCCAAAGGAAGTATTTTCAAAAATGAAGGACTGATCATTGCCCAGGCTCATATTCATATGCACCCTGAGGATGCCGCTTATTTTGGCCTTGAAAACGGCGAGTATGTACGAATCCGAACAGAAGGGGAACGCCCGGTTTCGTTTGAAAAAGTACTTATAAGGGTTTCACCGAGATATCAGCTTGAGATGCATATCGATACCGATGAAGCTAATGCCGGGTTCATTACAAGCGGTCAGGCTGGTTTCATTGTTAAGGATGGGGAGCCTTTGGTAAAACCCCAGCCTGTGACCAATCAGGTATCACCTGAACAAAACGAACCAATAGAAGTTCATTTTCAAAAAAATCTCTTAACCAAAAGAGATGTGCAGGCATGTCAGTACGAGATGATATTGGTTCGAAAAGGCACAATTGTGACTCCATTGGCACGAGATGCTGCAAGAGAGTTGAAGAAAAGCATCCAGGTTATGGATTAGTTTAAGGGGATGATTTTTTGTTAGTTGGAACGGTGATAGGAAATGTATGGGCGACAAGGAAGGAAGAGAATCTAATAGGATTAAAATATTTATTTGTCCAGCCGGAGCTTCCATCCGGGGCGCCTATCCTTTCACCGTTTATTGCGGTGGATCGGATTGGTGCAGGAGTCGGAGATAAAGTGATGGTTACAACGGGAAGTGCGGCGGCAAATATTATCGGTGACCATAGAATGCCGATTGATGCTGTCATTATCGGAATTATCGATTCTATTGATGTTGAAGGAGGTGCGTAAGTGATGTCAAAAGCCTTAGGAATGATTGAAACTAGAGGGCTGATTGCCTCGATCGTTGCCGCAGATGCAATGGTTAAAGCAGCGGATGTACGTTTAGTTAAAAAAGAAAAAGTGGACGCCGGACTCGTTTCGATTTTAGTAGAAGGAGATGTCGGGGCTGTCCAGGCAGCGGTCGATGCTGGCAAGTATGCTGCTCAAAGTGTCGGGGTGCTGGTAACCGCGCATGTTATCCCGCGTCCGGATGAGGAAGTAGGGCAAATGTTGGCACAGACGCCGAAAAAGGGCGAGGAGAAACCAAAACCTGCAAAAAGGGGTCAAAGAGCAAAACAAGATGAGCCTCCAGCACAAACAGAATAATTTTTAAAAGAATGGAGGAAGAAATATGGTTTTCAAACGTAAAAAAATTGCAGTGATTGGTGCAGGATTTACTGGTGCAACAGCGGCGCTGATGATTGCGCAAAAAGAATTAGGAGATGTCATTCTGGTTGATATCCCGTCTCAAAACGATCCGACCAAAGGGAAGGCACTGGATATGCTGGAAGCAAGCCCTGTCCAAGGCTTTAATGCAAATATAACGGGTACCTCAGATTATGCGGATATACAGGATGCTGATTTGGTGTTAATCACTGCAGGGCTGCCGCGGAAACCAGGGATGAGCCGGGATGATTTGGTTTCTACCAATGCAAAAATTATCGAGCAAGTCTCTGAAAATATTAAAAAATATGCGCCGAATAGCTACATTATCGTTTTAAGTAATCCTGTTGATGCGATGACCTATGTTTGCTATAAAACAACAGGGTTTCCTAAAAATAGGATTATCGGTCAGTCCGGAGTCTTAGATACTGCGCGTTTCAACACTTTTGTTGCACAGGAATTGAATGTGTCAGTGGAAGATATTTCAGGTTTTGTCCTTGGCGGGCATGGTGATGATATGGTCCCATTGGTTCGATTCTCTTATGCCGGCGGAATCCCGCTTGATAAAATTCTCCCGCCTCACCGAATTGAAGCGATTGTGGAAAGAACGCGTAAAGGTGGCGGCGAGATTGTCAGTTTGCTAGGTCAAGGCAGTGCCTACTACGCCCCGGCAGCTTCGATGGTCCAAATGGCTGAAGCCATATTAAAGGACAAAAAACGAATCTTGCCATGTATTGCCTATCTGGAAGGGGAATATGGCTATCAGGATTTATATCTAGGGGTTCCAACGATCCTTGGCGGCGATGGGATTGAAACGGTAATTGAAATTGCGTTAACCCCTGAAGAAAAAACAGCACTTGATCAATCAGCCCAATCTGTTCGGAATGTTATGTCGATTTTGAAGAAACTATAATATTTGGATAATATATCCTGTGAATCCTACTACAATTCTATATTAAACTAGTAACACCTAGTTTTGGAAATAGTCGTGTATGGGATATGGTTTTACTTTAATATTTCCAGGAGATTTACTTTGAAAGGGGAAGGGTATATGGAGCAGGGAAACAACCATTTACAAAAAGCGCTTAAACCAATCCATCTCTGGGGTATTGCTGTAGGGATGGTCATATCCGGCCAATATTTTGGCTGGAACTATGGTTTTGAATCGGGTGGCACCATTGGCCTCGGCATTGCCGCACTGATTATTATTGTCTTTTATACGACCTTTATTTTTAGTTATTCAGAGCTTTCAACTTCCATCCCTCATGCCGGCGGACCGTCTGCCTACGCCCGAAAGGCAATGGGGCCGTTTATGGGCTTTATAACCGGTTTAGCCTGTTTACTGGAATTCGTATTTGCCCCTCCAGCGATTGCGGTTTCTGTTGGAGCGTATATCAATTTCTTAATCCCAAGTATTAATCCCGTTTATGCAACGGTCGGAATGTTTATTTTATTTATTTTGGTCAACCTCATAGGTGTAAAAGGTGCCGCTATCATTGAGTTAGTGGCAACGGTATTGGCACTAATCGGCCTCGCGATTTATTATGTGGCCGGTTTACCTCATGTTCAATCATCCAATATATTTAATGATATGGCTTTTAGTCATGGCTGGTCCGGTGTTTTGGCAGCAATTCCATATGCCATTTGGTTCTTCCTTGCGATTGAGGGGGGAGCGATGGCAGCAGAAGAGGTACGCGACCCGAAGAAGGATATTCCAAAAGGCTTTATTTCCGGTATTTTAACGCTTGGTGTGGCAACGATTTTAACCTTAGTCGTAACGGCAGGACTTGGCGGCGGTACCGGTAAACCGGCGGATTATCCACTTCCACAGGCATTGGCAAGTATTTATGGAGAAGGCAGCTTTATTCCAAAATCAGTTGCCATTATTGGTTTATTTGGTTTAATTGCCAGCTTGCACGGTATTATTATTGGTTATTCCCGTCAAACGTTTGCCCTGGCTCGTGCAGGATACCTGCCTAAGTTTTTGTCTAATCTTTCGAAACGCGGGGTGCCGCATTGGGGCTTGATTGTTCCTGGAGCGATTGGAGTGATCGCAGCAGGCTCAGCAAACTTTGCAAATGCGTTGATTATCCTATCCGTTTTTGGTGCGATTACGATGTACTGCTTAAGTATGGTTTCGTTGTTTGTGCTGCGTAAAAAGGAGCCGAATTTGGAAAGACCATTTAAGGTGAGCTACCCTGTTGTACCGGCGATTGCATTAGTATTGGGTGTTTTCTCTTTCTTCTGCGTGGTAAAATACAGCGTGTTAACGACAACTCTTCCTTTGTTTGGAGTGGAGCTGCCTTTGGCGGGTGTGATTCTGACGATTTTTGGTGTGGCGATTGTCTACTATTTCTTAGTAGGATCCAAGAAACTTCGTCCAATGTCGGAGGAGTTTGTTTTAATTGAGGATGTGACTTCTGGAGATACAGGGACAGATGAGAAAATAGGATAACGTTCAATAGAAAAAGATGTTCCATTGGGGTGGGGCATCTTTTTTGTATATAGAGTTTGTTGAAAGTAATTGAAAATCTTGATGGTTAATCTCTTATTAAACAAGCGAGTGTAAGAGTTTAAGATCGGAACTGTCATTTTGGCAGCTTTTCTTAGTGTACTAACGAAGCACTTTAGTTTAAGTACAAAATTTTACAATAATTCTGTTGGATTCAACTATAACGGTTACCTTCATGTTCATGAAATTGCTAATGTTACCAAGGAAATTGTCTTCCATCTTGGAAATAGCCTCCATAGGTCCTTCAGGTCCAATATAAAGTTGTTAAGGCTTTTAAGTACTAGTAAATTCAATTCCTTTATATTCTAAAATAGTAACTCTATTTAATAATGGAATATTATAATGAGTATTTTCAGAAAATAAAGGATATCTCGAATTGATGTAGAATTAAACAAAGGAAAAAAAGATGTTTAAAACAGGTTTGATTCCAGAACTAAAGGATTATTAAGGGGGCATATATGGTATTGGAAAAATCAATAAGAGAAATCATTAACGGATATAGGGAAAAAGAATTTTCTCCTGTAGAAATCCTCGAGGAGTATGTGAAACAAATAAAAACTCATAACCCAAAACTTAATGCTTTTATTACGGTTAATGAAGAAAAAGCCTTTGACCAAGCTGTAATTTCAGAAAAGAGAATAATGGAAGGAGGAGATATAAGAATTCTTGAGGGCATACCAATTTCTTACAAGGATAACATTGATACTAAAGGGATATTAACAACGAGCGGTTCTGTTATTCATAAAAATCGAATTCCTGAAAGTAATGCAAGTGTTGTTGAAGCTCTTAATTCTGAAGGTGCTGTGAACATTGGAAAAACCAATATGTATGAATTTGCATTTGGTATCACCTCAAAAAATTCCTTTTTCGGTGATATTAAAAATCCTTGGAATGACAATGTTACAGCTGGCGGTTCAAGTGGTGGTTCAGCAGTTGCCGTTGCAGCTAATCTTTGTATGGGGTCAATCGGCACAGATACTGCAGGTTCCATTCGAGTACCTTCTTCGTGCTGTGGTGTGATAGGGTTAAAACCAACATATGATTTAATTAATATGAGCGGTATAAAACCATTATCCAATTCCCTCGATCATACAGGTCCAATTGCTCGAAATGTTGAAGATTTAGCTATCATGATGGAGGCTATCACAAAGAAAACATTCACGAATAATTGTATTTCTGACATAAGAGGAATGAGAATCGGGGTTCCTAAGCAGTACTTTTATGAAAGGGTAGATAATGATGTTTTGAGTTTCTATAAGAATGCATTTAGTACTTTTGAAAGGTTAGGAGCATTAATAGTAGAACTTGAAATTCCTAATTTCGATGATCCAAGAAAAATAGCACATATATTAGCTACCTCCGAGGTTGGTTATTTCCATAGTGAATTAATTAACTTATCGCTATCCCAATATAGTGAGGAAGCAATAAACACATTTGATAAGAGTAAATCTATTTCCGCCCACTCATACATTGATGGCTTAAACAAAAGAGCACAAATGACGAGAGATTTAAGCAAACTTTTTGAATTTGTTGATATTTTAGTGACTCCAACTATGCCTATAGGGCCACCAGACATAGGGATTAAAGAGTTCTTGTTAGCTGGAGAGATGGAATCTATCGATGAATGCATGATTCGATTTACCTGTTTATTTAATATAACGGGCCATCCAGCGCTTTCCATTCCTTGCGGATTATCTCATGGATCCGTTCCAATTGGTCTGCAATTAATAGCAAATCATCATAGGGAGGACCTTTTGATCAGGAATGCGCATTCATATGAACAAGCCATGTTATTGGATTTTTATAAAGTAAGGGAAAAAATCGTAAAAAATTAAGCGAGAAAGTGTAATAAATTAAAACATTATGAGAGTTATATTGTTTCAATGATATTTAATTTTTAAATTTTTTAGAATATTCAGTATTGACATAGATAGTTTCCAAGTTTAATATATTGTTTATAAGGAATGCGCATTCAATGCTAGCTAGCAGCTTATATTTTTTTGTGAAATAAAAACTAAATAAGGTAAAAGAAATATTTATTCTTATGAATGCGGATTCAAATGAAACAAATGCCAGTAGGAAGTAGTTGATAGGCTCTCCAAAGGAGTTTTTTAGAACCTGAGTGCAGATAAAAATAGAAAATGTTTTATTGTGAATGCGGATTAAATTAAATTTGATCAAAAGGTAATTTTTATAAAATGAATGCGGATTCAAAACAAATCTTGTAACAATAATGCAGATTAATAAAAAACTTTTTGAAATACCACCACACCACAGAAACTACACAATAATCCTTCAAACAGCCTTCAGATAATTTTACGTCAAGATATTTCATCCAGTTAAGTTGAAAAAATATAGTACTTAATCAACTCCAGACCCCAGCAAATCATTTAGCTTATTAATAATGCTCTACCGTATGTGCACTTTTATTAAAGGTCTAAAATTATTAATAGCTCAATGTCATATACAAAACATTTTACAAGAAATGATGTACCTAAAAAAATTTAAATCATCCTATTAAAAGAGAGGAATGTGCAAATGAGTATAAAAAAAGGATTTCGTTTTTTCGCTGTTCTCTTAATGCTAGTAACCCTTATTATTTCTGGATGTAGTAATTCAGAATCTTCAAACGGCGAAACCAAACCGAGTGCAGATTCTTTGAAGGGGAAAACAGTGAAAGTATTACTTTCAGCTGGCGGTGTTGGCCAATTTAACGCATGGAAGGAAAGATCCAAAGAATTTACGAAAAGAACAGGCATTAAAGTAAAATTTATTGAAACTCCTTATGAAAACCTTTTAGAAGACATCACCACAGACGGTATTGCGAATGGAGGAGCATACGATTTAGTTGTACACCTTGATTCCATGGGTTCTTCTATTTCACAGTTTGTAGAACCTCTTGATAACTATGTAAAAAGGGACAATATTGATTTAAATCGTTGGCCAAAAGCTGCGATTGATCTATCCACATTTGATGGTAAGATTCAGAGTTTGCCGGTAAGGGCTCACGTTCAAATGCTGTTTTATCGTAAAGATATCTTTCAAAAATTAAACATTCAACCTCCTACCACTTGGAAAGAGTTTGAGGAAGCAAGTAAAAAAATTACCGACAACACTGACTTATCTGGTGTCGTTCCGTACTATGGTGCAGGTAATAATGGTCAAAACCTATTTATGTGGACAGCTTATTTATGGAGTAATGGTGGTGACATTTTTGATAAAGATATGAAACCAACATTTGCATCCAAGGAAGGCGTAGAGGCTACGCAACGCTATATTGATCTTCTTGTAAAAGATAAAGTGGCACCGCCGGGTTCTGTAACCTTTGGTGAACAAGATTCTCGTACATTCTTTAAACAAGGTAAGGCTGCCATGTGGTTAGGCTGGTGGTGGGTGTTCTCTGAATTCAACAGCAAAGAATCAGCTGCTCCAGAAGTTGCAGGAAATGTAGGGTTTGCCCCTGTTCCTGGATGGGAAGGGAAAGATAGCAAAGCAAACGTTTCATCTTTCCCATTGGCAATGATGAAGGGGTCTAAAAATAAAGAGGCTGCATGGGAAGTTATGAAGTGGATTGCAGAGCCTCAAGAAGAACTTGATATTGTAATGAAGACGGTTAAGAATGAAGTCCCAGCTGAAGTGCAATCTACCGTAATCACACAAACTGAGAACCTCCGAAATAAGGAACTTAATAGTTTAAGTGATGGGTTTTATGATGTGGCAGCTGATAATTTTGAGAATTCTCGTGCATTGCCAAAAATACAGGAATGGCCACAAGTGGCGGATATTATTAGTGCGGCCATCTCAAAAATGGCTACAGGTGAACCGGTTGAATCTAATCTAAAAAAAGCCTCAGAGCAGGTTGAAAAGCTCTTGGATAAAGCTGGTTACTATAAGTAACATTTGAAGATTAAAATACACCTATCAATAAAGGTTTAGAAGGTTTCTAATTTCTTCTAAACCTTCAAGATAGGGGATCTGGTACTCTATTGGGTGTAAATGTCACAATTGATGTTTCCTATTACCCTACTACACTACTTAGGAGGGACTTTAAATGAAAAATAATGTTTTTAAATATACAATCCTTGCTCCTGCGCTCATTCTTATTTTAGCAACGACAATTTACCCTCTTATTAGGTCGTTTTGGATCAGTCTCCATACTTGGGACTTAAAGAAATCAACAGAAATGGGTCCTTTCATTGGCTTTGAAAATTATATACGCGCCTTTTCGGACTCACAATTTTGGAATAGCGTTGTCATTACACTAATTTTTACTGGACTGACTGTACTTATTACCATTGTACTGAGTATCGGGGTTTCACTCTTGTTAAGTAAAGAAAAGCGTTATCTTTCCTATCTGCGCGCAGTTTTAATTATTCCTTTTGCAATGAGTGCAGCTCTTATCGGTTACTCTTGGCGATTCATGTTAAATTCGGATTATGGTTTATTTGATAAAATTATTGACTTTTTCATTCCGCCTTTGGCAGATGTAGTTTGGTTAGGCACTCCACAAACAGCAATGGCAGCACTAGTTTCAGTGGTTGTTTGGATTTGGCTTCCATTTATGAGTCTCATGTTTATTAGCGGTTTAATGGGTATGCCAAGAGAAGTGTTTGAAGCGGCTCAGGTGGATGGGGCCTCTCGAATTCGAACTCTAATACATATTACATTACCGATGCTAAGACCAATTATTTTAATTGCTTCCATTTTAATGACAATGTTTTCATTAAAGGCATTTGACCCTATTGCCACACTAACTCAAGGAGGACCAGGAAATTCCACAGAAGTGTTAAATTTCCTTATTTATAAAACAGGCTTCCGTTTCTTTGATATGGGATATGCCTCAGCACTTGGTTACATTTTAGCGATGATCACTATAGGGTTTGTCGTCATATACATGAGAAGGCTTGTCAAAGGAGATGATTGGAATTAATGAGTAGTGTAATGGATTTAAGCAAAAAAGAAAGTGATTCAGTATTATTGACAGACCCATTGGTTATAAACAAAAAAAATAAGAAGGTTTCCTTTTCTGCTATTTTTGAAGGCTTTGGAGTGATACTTGTCGTCCTGTTTCTTTTTCTTCCTATTTTTTGGATCGGAATTACAGCATTTAAGCCGGAACAGGAAGTTTATACAACAAGCATTTTTTTTCAGGCTACACTAGACAATTTTAAGACTGTCTTTAGTCAATCTAATATTGGAAAATATTATTCTAACAGTACCATTGTTGTTATTGTAACACTGCTGATAACAATGCCAGTGAGTATCCTTGCATCATATAGTCTTTCCCGATTCAAAATCCCCGGGAAACAAATATTTTTGTTTGCAATTTTAGCGACACAATTTATTCCATTAATTGTTAACGTCATTCCATACTTTATCATGTTCAGAAATTGGGGATTGCTTGATACAACGATCGCCCTAATCATTGTTAACTTAGGTCACACAATTCCCTATGGTATTTGGCTTCTTAAAGGTTTTATTGATAAAATCCCACAGGATATGGAGGAAGCCGCAACGATTGATGGAGCAAATCGACTTCAAGTAATTTGGCATGTTTTATTACCTCTTGCTAAACCGGGAATTATTACAGCTACCGTTTTTTGCTTTGTTATCACATGGAATGAATTTATGTTCGCATTAGTTTTAACAAATCAAGAGGCTGTTACATTACCGGTCGCCCTGTCATTCTTTAATGGGGAAAAGGGAGTCTTATGGAATCAAATGGCTGCAGCGGGAATCATCTTTGTTATACCAACGATCATTTTTATGTTGATTGTAAGAAAGCAATTTATTTTAGGAATGACTTCAGGCGGAGTTAAATAAAGAGTGATTGCCTGATTAGCCAATAATTATTTATAAAAGGATGGTTCAGAAAATGGAGAAAACATTAACTAAAGAAGAAACCAGTGTGATGATTAAAACAGAAGATAAGAAAAGAAGTAACATTCAAATAAAGAATAGGGGAAATTTAATCTTTTATGCTGACTCTAGTGAAGTGAATCCAATCGATTCTAAGGATGATTACGACTATGTCAATATTAGTCCTGTTGACCAGAAAAAGCAAAGCATGAGGGGATTTAATGAAGAGTATAACAATATTGTTGATTATATTGTTAAAATAACCCGCCAAATTTGGAAAGAAAAAGATATTGGCTTAATTTATGATACCTACAGTACCGGGGTAAGCATTCACAAAGGCTTAATTAACAGCCATGGAATAAATGAGGTAATTTCCGGAACTCTTCAAACGCTGCATTCTTTTCCGGATCGAAAAGGATTAGGCTGGAGTGTTGTTTGGTCGGGCAATGACCAAGATGGATTTTTTACCTCTCACAGAGGAAGATCAGTTGCGACTAATACTGGGGACAGCTATTACGGACCGGCAACAGGTAAAAAAGTAATGTTTAGAACAACGGCAGACTGCCTTATTCATTCCAATAAAATTTATGAAGAATGGCTGGTAATGGATACCTATCATCTGGTTCAACAATTGGGATTTGACCCGATTGAGGTGGCTAAGAAAGTAGCGAAAGGCACTCAAAAGCTTGCCCCGTCGTTAAGTTTTGGCCTCCCAGAAACAGCTGAAACAGGACTTCCTCCAAAACAC
This sequence comes from Bacillus sp. ISL-77, assembly GCF_018613105.1. NCBI lineage: Bacteria > Bacillati > Bacillota > Bacilli > Caryophanales > Bacillaceae > Bacillus > Bacillus sp. ISL-77. The sequence goes on along the minus strand of NZ_JAGGQY010000002.1, from coordinate 133,741 downwards.
TTCATACCTTCATCAGATGAGTTCGAAATTGGGGAATTTATGCTCGATTTGTTTAATAAAGTTTGGGAGAGACGTTCCTTTAACTTTGTCAAAAAATTCTATGAAGATAAAGCAGTGGTTCATTATGTCTGTAACAGAGATTTAGTCGGCGTAAATGAGATTCAGGGGATGTTTATTAGTCTGTTTGCTTCAGTACCAAATGCAAAGTTAGTACTTGAACGGATTACTTGCAATAGAAGAGAGAATGATCAAGATTGGGATGTTGCTGTTCGCTGGCGGTTACAAGGAATGCATGAGGGCACTGGTTATTTTGGGGTGCCAAGTGGAAAACCGATTGATATCTTTGGAATTAGTCACTATAAAGTAAGAAATGAAAGAATCGTAGAAGAATGGCTATTATTTGACGGAATGGAAGTATTGCGGCAAATCTATTTGCCTGAATCAGAAGAAAAGGCATCATCTGAAAATTCTCAAACCGAAGATGGAAATTTTACTGGAGTATCGTGATTAATAGTATTGGGCTAGTTTTTTTAAAAAAAGGAGGAAGTAAGTTGGAATACTTAAAAAAGGCAAAATTATATGAACAGACATTTTCTAATGATGTTGAACAAACAGTAAAAGAAATTATTGAAGTTGTTAAATCTGATGGCGATGCTGGTGTTAAAGAATACGAAAAACGTTTTAGTCAATCGGATCGTCCGTTAAGAGTAAACGATGAGGAAATTGAAAGATGCATCAATACGCTATCAGATGAAGTAAAAGAATTAATTGACCGGGTTGTGGACCGAATTTCGGCATTTTCTCAGGCGCAGCTTGAGTGTCTAATGCCACTTGAAAGAGAATTTGGGCCAGGGATCCAAATGGGTCATCGTATTATTCCAATTGAAAAGATTGGAGCCTATGTACCAGGGGGGAGATTCCCGCTATTGTCATCTGGTCCGATGGTTGTTGCACCTGCAAAAGTAGCTGGAGCTAAACAAATCGTTGCATGCAGTCCGGCAAATTTTAATGGGGGTATCCACCCTGCCGTCCTTTACGGGCTCGTGAAATCAGGTGCAACCGATATATTTGCCATTGGGGGAGCCCAAGCTATTGCTGCCATGGCTTATGGAACAGAATCAGTCCCTGAAGTGGATATCATAGCTGGCCCAGGAAACCGATTTGTTGCAGAGGCCAAACGTCAAGTATTCGGAAAAGTAGGGATAGATCTTATTGCTGGTCCAAGCGAGGTAATGGTTTTTGCAGATGATTCAGCAAATCCAAAAAAATGTGCTGCTGACCTCTTGGCCCAGGCGGAACATGATCCATTTGCAAGAGCCATTTTCGTTACAACCTCTCGTAACCTGGCTAAACAAACCGTGGACGAAATTGAACATTTGCTTCAAGAGTTTTCTCCAAGTTCCCCAGCGCATGAATCATGGTCCAATTTGGGAGAAATTATCTATGCAGAGTCTTTACAAGAAGGAATTAAAATTTGTAATGATTATGCGATCGAACATCTGCATTTACATGTAAGAGATAGTAGACTTCTGATGGAGCAGCTTCATAATTACGGTTCACTTTTTATAGATTCTGATAGTTCAGTTGTATTTTCCGATAAGGTTTCTGGAACTAACCATACATTGCCAACGAATAGAGCTGCCCGATATACGGGAGGGCTGTGGGTAGGAAGTTATGTTAAGGTATTGACCCATCAACAGATTATTGGGGATGGTGTACATTACTTAGCATCACATGCTGCTAAACAATCAGATATTGAAGGTCTTGAGGGACATCGTCTCTCGGCTGCCATACGTTTAGCCTAGGATGGAGTACCAACAGCTAAATAAATTTTTTTACTATGTTACTACATCATGAATTAATCAATCGGGTAAATATATGAATGCGGATTCAAAAGGGGTAATGATTAATGTGAAGGTAGAAATGAAACATAGTATTAATGCATATGATGTCGCAAGAAAAGCTGGTGTTTCCCAATCAACAGTTTCGCGGGTATTAAATAATTATCCACATATTAAGGAAGATACGAAAAAAAAGGTTCTATCTGCCATTAAGGAACTTAATTTTACACGGGATGAGATTGCCAGGAGCTTAGCGGAAAAGAAGACAAGGACAATCGGCTTAATCATTGGTGATATTACAAATCCATTTTACGCTGAGACATCTAGCATTATTATGAAAAGAGCCAATGACCAAAATTATGATGTCATCATAAGCTACACTGATTATCAAAATGATAATCTGGATCAAGCCATTCAGACTTTTATTGGAAAAAGAGTGGATGGGATTATTATTGGTTCAATTAATCGGTCTAATAAAAAAATCAATGAACTATATCAATCTGGTTTTCCTATTATTTTATATAATAGCCCGGTGGATGATTATGAGCATGCCAATTTTGTTGTGCTAAATAATGAAAGAGGTGCTTATTTAGCGACAGAACACCTCATCAATCTCGGTCATCAAAGAATCGCATTTGTCTCCGGACCTGATCGATTTTTGAATCTTTATCAGCGGCACATAGGTTATGTTAATGCATTAAAAAAATATAATATTCCATATAATGAAAGTTTGGTTTATAAAGGTGAATTGACTTTCCAAGAAATTATCACTTTTGTTATTACACGTCTCTTTACTCACAATAGGCCAACTGCCATTTTTGCTGGTTCTGATCAAATCGCATTAGCGATAATGGATGCTGCAGCTAAGCAAGGTCTTAGAATGCCGGAAGATCTTTCTATCATAGGTTACGATAATATAAATTTTTCTGCCAACCATTTAATCAGTCTAACTACTGTTTCTCAAAATATCGTTACCATGGCTACTCTAGCATTGGAAAATCTGCTTCTATTAATTGAGGGAAATGAAGTGATGGAGAAATCTATTCAAATTGAATTAGCACCCGAACTCATTATTCGAAAGACCACAGGTCCTGTTTCCATTTTTTAATAATCCCGACCCTTAAATTTCTTGATTCGTTATGTTAGGTCTAAATCTTTTAAAGACAAGGGCAGGGATAGAGACTAAAGTTGCTTACAACCGTTTCTATTCATGCCCTCATACTATCATTTAATCTGGAAATTTTAGGCGAAAGCTTAATGTAAAAAATGATGATTGAATGAAAAGAACAAATATAATTTTGATATTTTAATAGGAGTGTATGCGGATGGCACAGTTTATAAAGGTTGGAAAATCGGTTGAAGAACTAGCTCAGTCAGAGGAGCAGGTTTACCAAACAGTGAAGTCCATGATAGAAGAGGTTAAGAAAAATGGTGATAGTGCTGTAAGGGAGTTTTCTAAACAATTAGACAAATGGTCTCCAGAGAGTTTTAAACTCTCTCAGGAACAAGTTAAGGAAATTATTAATTCTGTACCTGAGGAAACGATTAATGATATTAAATTTGCACAGGCTCAAGTAAAAAGATTTGCTGAGGTCCAAAAATCATCGATTAGAGATATTGAAGTGGAAACATTACCTGGAATAACATTGGGTCATAAAAATATCCCAATCAATAGTGTCGGATGCTATATCCCTGGAGGAAGGTATCCGATGGTTGCTTCGGCACATATGAGCGTTTTAACTGCAAAAGTTGCAGGAGTAAAACGGGTGATCGCATGTACGCCCCCCATTAATGGAGAAATTCCAGCTGCAACGATTGCTGCCATGTCACTGGCAGGAGCAGATGAAATTTATATCCTTGGCGGAGTTCAGGCATTAGCTGCTATGGCGATTGGTACAGAAACAATCGTACCGGTAGATATGATTGTCGGCCCTGGAAATGCCTTTGTGGCTGAAGCAAAACGGCAACTTTTCGGAATTGTAGGCATTGATTTGCTAGCAGGACCAACTGAAACCTTAGTAATCGCTGATGACAAAGCTGACCCTGAAATGATCGCCTGTGATATTCTTGGTCAAGCCGAACATGGCCCGACTTCCCCAGGAGCTTTAATTACCACCTCTGCCAGGATTGCAAAGGAAACCTTAATTGAAATAGAGCGGCAATTAAAAGTCCTGCCAACTGCTGACGTAGCAAGGGTTGCTTGGGAAGAAAACGGAATCGTTATTGTTGTTGACACACTGGAAGAGGCTGTAGAAGAAGCGGATAAATTAGCATTTGAACATGTAGAAATACTAACTGAAAATTCTGACTATTTCTTAGAAAATCTGAAAAATTTCGGTGCATTATTTTTAGGACCAGAAACGAATGTTGCGTATGGAGATAAAGTGATTGGAACAAACCATACCCTGCCAACGAAGGGGGCTGCACGTTACACAGGAGGACTTTGGGTTGGAAAATTCATTAAGACATGTACTTATCAAAAATGTACTCCAGAAGCGAGTGCCTTTATTGGTGAATACGCCGCTAGATTATGTGAATTAGAAAACTTTATGGGCCATCGTGAGCAAGCTTTACTCCGCGTTAAACGGTATGGCAAGAAAACAGTGACAAGTTAATCCTTGTTTAAAAATCCGGATAGGATTGAAATACATTCAAATACCATTAGAGGGTTCGATTTTTACCCAGAGAAATGAAGTATAACAACATTTTACTTATAAAAGGAGGAAAAAATATTTTGATAACTATAACCAAAGAACAATTTAAAAAGAGAGTGATTCGTTTCGAAGATTTGGTCGCTGACCGAACCGCTTTTATAGATGCGAAAACTCCTGGTTCGGACAGAAAAGAAAACTATACCATTATCGGTCCTGGTGTTTCAGAAAGCAGAAACAGGTTTATCAATTTAGAGGAAGCACATGGATTTAACTTTGGTGCGGCTGGTATGCCGCACGGAATAAAAAACTCGCTTCATTCTCACTTAACTGCAGAGGTTTTTATAGTTGCTAAGGGGACATGGCGCTTTTTCTGGGGTAATGATGGGACAGAAGGAGAGGCGATCTTAAAAGAGGGAGACGTTTTCTCCATTCCTACTAAGATTTTCCGGGCATTTGAAAATATTGGCTCTGACGATGGTTTCTTGTATTGCATTTTAGGTGAAGATAATCCTGGGAAAGTTACATGGGCTCCTCAAGTGCTGCGAGCTGCTGAAGGATACGGACTAGTTTTATTGGAGGATGGACGATTAATTGATACGACAGCTGGACAGGAAGTTCCAGCAGATGCAAAGGTAGTAGTGCCTATAAACGATGAAGAACTGGCTAATGTTCCGAAAATAAACGTAGAAGAAATGAGCAAACAGATTTTTCGCTTCCAAAAACGAGTGCCTCACGAAGTTTCATACTTGGATTGCCGAATTCCTAAAGGAAACAAAAATAGCTACGGGTTGATTGGACCGGGAATGGCGGAGGCCATTGATCGTCCAACAATCCTAAATTATAAACATTCATTTAGCCTAGAGTTAGTGGAAGCTGAACCCGGCAATGGATTCCATACTTTCAAACAACCAGGTAAGCAAGTTGTTTTCGTTCAAAGTGGTGAATGGAAAGTTTCTTTGGGAGAAAGTGGAGAAGACGGAGAAGTCGTGCTAAAAGCTAAGGATATCATGTCTATTCCAAGGGATGTTTTTCGTCGTATTGAAAGTGTAGGAAAGGAAACAGGATTCCTCTTTATTATCAACAGCGGGGACGATCGTCCAAAGCTTGAGTGGGCACCTGAAGTGGTAAGCGCTGCTAGGAAAACCGGCTTATATCTGGATGAAAACAATAGGTTGCTAGAATTATAGATAAGTAATAATAAAATGAAATGGTCGTAACCCCAAGTTTTCTGTTTCAGAACAGCTTGAGGGTTACGATTTTTTCAAAGACTAAAAGTTTTCCATGTTCCATATCAATACTTTTATTTATGAGATAGCAAGCAGATATAAGTGGAGGGAAGAAAGTGGACCATTTTACAGACCTGAAGAGTCAAAAGGTGATTGTTACCGGTGGAAATAAAGGAATCGGAAAGGAAATTGCCCATTCTTTTGCCAAACTAGGAGCAACCGTCATCATTACCGGGAGGGAAGAATCATCCCTTAAGGAAACAGCTGATCAATTAAAAGTATATAATTCCGATTGTTCCTATATTGTTTGTGATATGCAAGATATTAAGAGTATCTATTTAATGGTTGATGAAGCATACTCTCGGATGAAAGGCCTTGATGTTCTTGTCAATAATGCAGGAATAAATATTCCGAAACCCGCGCTTGAAGTGACAGAAGAGGATTGGGATCGGGTACTGGACACTAATTTGAAAGGAGTGTTCTTTTGTTCCCAACAGGTCGGGAAATATATGGTTTCCCAAAGAAAAGGAAAAATTATTAATATTGTTTCACAAATGGCTTTTGTTGGATATGTTAAACGAGCGTCCTATTGTTCTAGTAAAGGTGGGGCAGTTCAGCTTACGAAAGCATTAGCGGTTGAATGGGCTCCTTATAATATAAAGGTTAATGCAGTTGCCCCAACGTTTATCGAGACCGATTTTACAAAAAAAATGTTTGAGGATCAAGATTTTTATCAAGATGTGATAAGCAGGATTCCGCTGGGGAAAATGGCCCGCCCTTCTGATGTCACAGGATCGGTTCTATTTTTGGCTTCTGAAATGTCAGATTTTATAACGGGAGAGACCATTCGAGTTGATGGAGGATGGACAGCTATTTAAGAAGCTGAGGAGGTTCCAATGCTGATTCAGACGATTTTATTAAAATATTATTTTCAAAGAATTGCTTCGGGGAGATTCTTGCTGATTCTTTTATTACTTTCAAAAGATAAAATACATATTCAAGAAAGGGATAATGATGAGTAAAGAAGATTTAATTTTGCTTCCAGGGACACTGTGCACGGAAAGTCTTTGGAAATATCAAATAGAACAATTGTCAGATGTGGCGAATATCCAAGTTGGCGATTTGACACAGAACGATACAATCCAAGGGATGGCGGAATCGATATTAAGAGAAGCCCCATCGGAATTTTGCCTTGCTGGTCTGTCTATGGGCGGGATTGTTGCGTTGGAAATAATGCGCCAAGCCCCTGAAAGGGTCAAGAGATTAGCTTTGCTGGATACAAATCCTACCCCTCCACGCTCAGAACAGATCGCGGGCTGGGAAAATTTTATTGCCATGGCAAATAACGGACGATTTTTGGAAATTACCGAAAAGTATTTGCTGCCTGTTTTAATCCATCCTAATAGACAGAAGGACGATAATTTAGTTAAAACCATTATACAAATGGCTGAAGACATCGGACCTAATGCCATGAGCAGACAAATGAACGCGCTTATGACTCGTCCGGATGTAAGGGAGCATTTATCCTCAATTAAATCTCCAACACTTGTTATTCTTGGAGACCAGGATGAACTTTGTCCCATTGGGATGCATGAATATCTTGCTTCTGTCATTCCTAATGCAGAACTCGCAGTTATTGAAAATTGTGGTCACTTAAGTACGATGGAACGGCCAAAGGAGGTTACAACAGTTTTACGTGACTGGCTGCTTAGTTAGGTAGAGTAAAAATCGTAATACAACACCAATAAATCAGAAATTTCCGTATTAACAATATTGATTAAAGGAGTGAATAAAGTGATTAACAAAGTGAAGGAAAAGATCAGGAATGGAGAAAAAGTACTGGGTGTTTTTCTTGGAATTTACTCACCCTCACTGATCGAGATGATTGGATATTCTGGATATGATTTTGTCGTAATTGATGATGAACATGGGGCGTTTAGTCATTCGGAAATTGAAAACATGGTAAGGGCTGCAGAGTTGGTTAAATTAGTCCCAATTATCAGGGTTTCTTATGATCCATCAAGCATTCAAAAGGCATTGGATCGAGGAGCAAAAGGTATTCAGGTACCTATGGTTAATACAAAAGAAGATGCGGAGCGGGTGGTGAAAAGAGCTAAATTTCCGCCGCATGGACAAAGGGGAGCCGCTTTTGCCATCCGGGCAGCACGTTTTGGAAGGGATGGTGGTGAATCCTATTTTATAGAAGCTGATGAGAATCTCCTAGTCAGTGTTCATATTGAAACACCAGAGGCTGTGAACAACTTTAAGGAAATTATGAGTGTGCCAGGTATAGACATGGCATTTATTGGATCCACTGATTTATCAGTCAGTATGGGATTTAAGGCAGAGGGAGCAAATCATCCTGAAGTAAAACAGTCAATCCATGAGTTGTTTAGAATCGCCAATGAGCATGGATTTAAGGTCGGAACCGTAGCAGCAAACTCAGCAGGAGCAGCGAAAAGTTTCGAAATGGGAGCCTGTTATGTAGGGATTACAGGACACTCGGTAATCATTAACGCTTTCGACCAAGTAGTAAATGAAACTAAGAATAGCAGATGAAAGATGGAGAATTACTAGTATTAGTTAAAGACACATTGAAGGGGTTAATACAAAAAAATGTATTTCTCTGAGCTAAATAAACAAATTTTTGAAAAGAAATAGGATTGTCTAGGCAGATGCAATAAATTCAATATATTACCTGGTGTAAATGAAAAGTGGTTATCCACGTTTGAACTATGTAACTTGGCTCTGCAATCTTTTTGGTTTAAAAGGCGACGATTTATTTTTCCATTCTGAATAAGTAAATTATGTACAAAAATAGATGAGTCGTTAAAGCAGGTAAATCCAATCTAAGTTCGATAGTAAATTAGGCATTAAGGAATTTCCCTGCTTTGTAAAAAAAAAATGTATGTTCGCATGATTTAAAGGTTTTTAAATACTATTAGTTGCGAATCAAAAATTCCATATTTCCCCTAGGAAGTATGACTAGATAAACGCCTTCACACAAAAATAACCTAAAAATCACTCAAAAATACTGGTCAATGTCTGAATGTAAATGGAGGATTGGTAATGAAATGACTATTTTTAGTCAAAGGAAACACGGTCGCACCAAACCGTGTTTTTTTGATAAAAGGGGATTTTCTATATCATCCTTAAACATTTTGAGATGGCATACTGTAGTTGGGATTCTTAAAGGTTCAACTAGATAATAAAATCCCAGATATAAGAGACATAAGGAATATTTATAAGAAAGTGGCAAAAAGTATTAATTAGGTGGAGGAGTACATAGATCAATTTCTCAAAGTAAGATTTCTGCACCTCTAAAATGAAACAGAAGCCTTAATAGAAAACATTTTAGGTAAAAATGGTCATTTTCAAGTGAAACATCTTAAAATTTTTGGACAGTACCATGCAAATATGTTTTATTTTTTTAAGACTATTCAAACTTGCAAAAATGTACAAAAAAGCTAAACAGAAAAAAGACCATATAACAGCGTTTATTTTGGCATGGATGAATATTGCATTCGGTCTTGTATCATTATTGGCAAATTGGATATACAGTCACTTTATTTGGTAACTATATCAAAGTTTAATTCTAAAAAGATTTTGGAGGTGTCAATACATGGTACATAATGAAGAAAAGGAAAAATTACTTCGTGATTACGGTTATCCAGAGCAGTCCATTCCACGATTAGTACAGGAAATAGATTCGATGAGCCTTGATAAGGTGAAAAAACTGATTCTGCCATTTAACGATATTACAGCTGATAAATCATTTAGACGTGATTAGCACGTAAAGTGGCCCCCCAGGTCTGGTGGGTTCGATTCCCACGCAGCCCCGCCAACCTGGATTTATAAGAACTTAGTCAACTACAAAATGATATAGCGTGATTACGATTTAAAGCGACCCAACAGGTCGTTTGTTATTACTTCCAATGTCCTTTTATATGCTTGGAAATTCCTAGGATCATCGTTATCGCAATGATTTTGAGTTTTATTTTGATGCAGAAGTTATGTCCTCAGTATGAGATTGCCCTTTTTGTTTTCCCCTTATCTGCTTTTCGCCTTCAAAAAGGCCGCATAGTTTGCCGCCTCTTCAGGCGGGGCCGTGAGGGATCTCTCATAGCCTTTCCGGAAGCTTCTTTCGTACGCCCGTACAAACCTCTGCCCGAGTATCCGTCGGGCCGCCTGTTCCGCCGTCAATTCCGGGTGGGCATGAAGGTATGAGTAGAATTTCTTCCCGGAAGAAAAAGAGAGATACACCTGCTTGAGAAGCCCTATTTTCATGAGGGGCAGGACGATTTCCTTCTTGTTGTCCATGAACAGCCGAGATTGTGGCATTTGCTGCCAGGCACGGGAAATCCGGAAATTATGTCGGTCTTCTAGCCCCGAACGGATTCCCTCATAATATCCCTCTTCCATCCCCATCTGGATGGGGTCGGGCGGGGCTTGGCCGTCTGTTTGGAGACCGCCGGCGAAAGAGAGGACGGCAAACAGAAAAAAGGCTACCAGGTTCCGTATCACAGCGTTTTCCCCCTTTCTGAGTCAATTCGTCCTCTTTAGTATAACCAGTCATTTCCTTCATATGATAGCGGGGAAGGAGTAGATTCGGTTAGATAAAGACGATAAAGGTTATCCATTTTTGATTGATATGGTTACATTTGTACCTGAGGAATAATAAAATCATCGAAAATCCCTTATAAATCTTAGAACAGTGAGTAGGTAACACTCACAGTGCCTCGCCCATTTGGATTGAAGGCACTTTTTTGGTGATGTAATAATAGCGTTTAAAATAAGTCCATTTAATACGAACCTTGTGAAAAATTGTACTTAAACTATAGGATGCAAAAGTTGAAGATCTAGCTGCCATTTTAGGTGTTTTTTCTTATTCAATTTAAGTAAGAAGTTTTGGTGTAGAAGGATAAATTATGTGGAAATTAAACCAGGGGAATCCATAGGCGAAAAGGTGTAGTGTCGATGTTTAATCGTGTGTTAGCAATATATATCCTTGTTCTAGGAATAATCATTATTGTTATGGCTTTTGCGATATATCAGGATATTAGATATAAGTCTGGGGAACTAACCATTTTAGAGAGATATGAACAGAACAGCACAGCACAGCACAAAAACGAATTATGAACTGGCACATTATGGAGTAGTAGATGCTAAATTTGAAGGGAAAGTGAGAACCGCCCCTCTGGCGTCCTGATCACACCCTTTTAGAGTCATAGTATCAGTATGTCCAAGCATTAGAGATTAATTGCGATTGTTTTGAGTTTTTTGCACCAGAACCCATTTTTTTCTTCTGTTTTTATATTCGGTTTTCTTTTATACTAGAATGATCTTAACAATGAGGTAACCTGTATGGAACATACTAAAAACTTGCTCTTACAAGTATTGATTATTTTGATCCCTGTCTTTTTTTATTCTATGTATTTAACCAATCGTCATCAATTCATCGAAACGAAACGTCAAAAATTAATTTTCAGTTTCTTGGCAACGATTACGTTAGTATTGTGCATGTCCTTCCCGATCTATTCGGATGTAAACGAGCGAAATGACCTACGGTTTGTAGCTCTTATGATAGGTATATTTTATGGAGGTGGATACGCAACAGGTATTGTTCTCACGATCATCTTATTGTTGTATCGTTGGTATTTCGGGGGGGCAGGTTTTTATTCAACGGCATACGAAGTCCTTTTCTTCTTACCCATGTTTTTTTTAGCATATCCACGTTTCATCCAACAGGATCGAGCAGGTCGAATGAAACTGGCTTGGATGATAACATCGGGGATGTCCTTGATCTTCTTCCTCGTGGATTTTCAAGAGATGGATTTTTTTACCCACACACTTCAGGAAATTTTAGCGATATGTGTTGCCACCATCGTAACCGTCTTTTTGATTGAAACCTTAAGGGAAAATGCCCAGTTACACATGGAAGCTCAACAGGCGGAAAAATATAAGATACTCGGAGAATTGGCCAGTTCCTTTGCTCATGAAGTTCGAAATCCCATGCAGACCAATCGAGGATTTCTCCAGTTACTTCTACAATCGCCAATTTCAGAGACGTATAAAAGGTATGTTCAAATTTGTATAGAAGAAGTGGATCGAACGAATGACGTCATTACCGAATATCTTTCGTTTGCCAAGCCAGAAGCGGATACGAAAGAGTCCGTCGATGTTTGCCAAAAAATACAAACAGTCGTCAAGATTCTCTACTCCTATGCTTTAGAACGAAAAGTAAGCATAGACGTCCGACTTCCGGAGCAAGAGTGTGCGATATTGGGTCATCCCCCAAAAATGAAACAAGCCTTCCTCAATATCATCAAAAATGGCATCGAAGCGATGCCTCAAGGTGGTGCGGTTTCCATTTGCGTGAAACAGGAGTCACAGCATGTGATGATCCAAATCCAAGATGAGGGAGTGGGGATGAATGAAGACGAAGTGAAACGTCTTGGACAACCATTTTATTCCCTGAAAGAAAAAGGAACCGGCATAGGACTCATGGTGAGCTATCGCATTATCGACTCGCTTCATGGAAAAATCACCGTCCAAAGCCAAAAAGGAAAAGGAACCACGTTTACCATTCGGTTCCCTCTCCATAATTGTAAAAATATCATCGCCATTAACTGACAAACATGAGCGTTAGCTAAAAATAAAAGTATATGAACCGACAGGAGTTAAAGGGTATTGGATCGTAGATAACCGTACTGAGACAGTTGAAGTGTTTATCTTTATAGAAGTAAGTATTTTTGAAGACTTTATCATCGATTTAAAGAACATATTGGCTGCGGTGAAAAAGGAATTAGCAAAGCATCAATGGTAGTGAAGAAAGATGGCACCATTAATCTGCGAATGTTTATGGATACTACATCCATTAAGCTATTTGTTAACGATGGGGAGCAGGTCATTACCAATCGGATATTCCCAGAGGATACTAGCAAGCAGTTTAACCTATTTACAGAAGGCGGCAAGGTTTGTGTAGATAGCATTGAATCATGGAAGCTAGGTTCTGTGTGGAAGTAAATACTTTTTTTGAAATAAAGATAGAGCTCTAATCGATTAAAGATGATTAGAGCTTTGTTTTTGACTGTTGGAAGTGTGAATGCAGTAGGTTTACACCAAAAATCAACTAATTCCTAACGGTAAAAAGAGCAAAACCATGAAGCTAATCAAAAACAACGCAGAAATGGTTAACTCTGGAAGAACTAGGAAACTATTTATTCACCACTACCGTCAGCAGCAAACCGGAAATACATTAATCAAGAATCTAAATTAACAGTTAAGGAAGCTATTTATAAGTATTTAAGCTAGTTTATCAATCTTCTTGGAGTTCAGGGAACCGATAAATCAGTTGTTTATTATTTTTGGCAGCATTTCGGTAAAAATCTCGATAAACATAAATACTAGTATTAGGATGGCAGGTATGGAGAGAATTGCAAAGCTTAGGTAGGCAAGTTTCAGCTTGCCATTTGATTGGTCGAACCATTTCGTAATGTACTCAATCAGTAAGGCATGAAGGACGGACCCGATAAAGAACGAGGCCGAAAATAAGGCTATTCCTAACGGTGCTTGTGGTCCAAAAAATTCATTGTTTGGATTGGACATAAACAAAGGTTAACAATTAATTTTTGGTCCAATATTTTAGAAGCAACAGGGGACAGTTCTTTCTATAACCTAAGAAAGTTTAAATAAACGCCTTCACAAAAAAAAGGGTAAAAAATAACCAAAATTGCAAAAAACGCCTTCAAAAATCAAATTTGAAGGCGTTTTTTGACGTTTACGCTCAAAAAATGCCCTCAAATTTGAAAATTGGCGATTCGCTTTACCCCGCCAATCTCGATATCGTAGAAGTGCAAAGGATGCGGGCTTTCACCTAAATCCCTCGCAAAGGACAAGGTGATGAAAAGGTGTCATAAAATATTCACATTCTAATGAAAATCATATGACCTTTTTCTTCATTTATTTCTATATCAAATATGAAGGAGTTTTATTAGAAGAAAGTCAGTGGTTGAAGATGGCAAAATATCGAATGGTACGTACTGATTTTTGGAAGAATCCGGTTGTTTCTGAGGAGATGACTCCTGAGGACAAATACTTTTACCTGTATCTTCTTACCAATCCACATACGACCCAAATTGGAATCTATAAGATTACCAAAAAACAAATGGCTTTTGATTTGGGTTATTCGATTGAGAGTGTTCACTCGTTAATGGAGCGATTCATCGTGCATCACAAGCTGATTCGTTACAATCCTGAAACGAGAGAACTGGCGATCAAGAACTGGGGGAAATATAACCTGGATAAAGGCGGGAAACCGTTCATGGATTGTATATCTTCCGAGTTAAAGGATGTGGAGGATCTAACACTGATTCAATATGTTTCGAAGGCGATTCAAAAACAGGAAATTCGCAGTCTATTTGAATCATTTTGTGAACAAGAAGAGCTGGTTTTCGGCAAGGAAGTTAGCAGCCAAGATGAAAATGATACATATCTAGAACCTGAATGTGGAGAGCTTGACGATACGTTGACGCATCGTGATACGACAAGAGGGCAAAAAGAAGAAGAAAATAAAAAAGATAATAAAAAAGAAAAACAACAACAACAAGAAGCTTTTAATCCAAATATAGAGAAAAATCCAGACACAGAAAATAATCAAAAAGATGTAGATGTAAAAGAAATTATTGAGTGTTGGGACAACAATGGATTTGGTTTTTCGAACGTGAATGCCAAACAACAGTTATTATCTTGGTTAGATGATTCTATCTTTTTACAACCGAAAGATGTGATATTAAAAGCGATGGATATTGCTTGTGCCAATAACAAGCGAAAGCTGAGTTATGTGGTTGGGATTCTGAAAAACTGGGTAAATGACTCCTTACTGACCGTAGAAGAAATTGATTCCTTTTATGAGAGTCAAAATTCCGCACCAAAGCATAGGCAATCAACCGAATCGTTTCCTACCGGAAGAGCGATTCCAGGTGGATTTAAACTTGACCTTACGGCAGGTGAAGAGTGATGAGTATCGTGGAAAAAGCGTTCTTAGGAAGCTTGATGAAGGCGGAGTACTTACTCCAAGATACCATCATTCAACCTGAACAGCTAGAAAGTACACGGCATAAAGAAATCATGCGAAGAATGGTGGAGTTAAAACGGGCGGGGAAGAATGTTGATTTAATCACATGGACAACCTTACCAGACCTCAATTCATTAGGTGGAATGTCTTACCTATCGGAGCTGTTATCATACGCGGAACTGGAGAAATTTGACGGTACGGAGAAGCTCATTCTCGATCTATGGAAGGAACGTGAAAAGAGAAACATCTTGACGCTTGCAGCCATGAATGATTGGGAGATTGCGAAAGTCATTGCCGAAATGGATAAAATTAACCAAATGAAAATGGAGGATCACACGTCCTTACAACAAGAATTGGTAGATATCTATGAGGCACCATGGGAAGATCGAATATCGTTGAAAAGTGCAACAATGGGTATCAAAGAGCTCGACGAAGTGACGGGAGGCTTTCAGGGCGGGGAAGTTACGATTCTAGCAGCAAGACCATCGATGGGAAAAACCGATGTGATGCTTCATTTTGCGAAAATGTCGGGTTGGGCCGGGTTCCTGCCACTCGTATTTTCCTTAGAAATGCCTGAAAAGCTGATCACTTCCCGATTAATGGCTTCGACTGGAGGCTTTAACCGTGCAAAAATGCGGGATCCAAAAAGAATGCTAACTGAAAATCAAAAGAATAAATGGTCGGATGTGATTGGTGATCTCCCGGAAACCCATATGTAAATTTTTGATGGGGCGGGACAAACCATTGCCGAAATGAGAACGAAAACGCGAAAAATGATCAATCAATTTCCATACAAGAAACCAATCCTTTTTATCGACTACTTAACACTAATCCATTCTGGACAATTTTACGGTGGAAATTCCCATTTACAAGTAACGGAAATATCCAAATCCCTTAAAACAATGGCGAAGGATTTGATTGCCCCGTCATTTGTTTAGCGCAGCTCAATCGATCGGTGGAATCAAGAGCCAATAAACGGCCGATGATGTCTGATATTCGGGAATCGGGCAGTGTGGAGCAGGATGCGGATGTCATTTTGTTCTTATATCGTGAAGCGTATTATGACAAGGAAACGGACAATCATTCCCTTGAAATCATTGTCTCGAAAAACAGAAATGGTCCAGTTGGAAGCATCGCTGTCAATTACAACGAGCATACAGGAAGGATTGAGGACCAGAAGGAATCGAGTCCTACCATTGTATAACCTATATTTAGCCGAAAAAAATCTTAAATCGAGGTGTGATCACATGATTGTGAAAGATCTTTACATGGATTGTTTCCGTTATGAAGAATCCTCATTGGCCCATTGCATCTATCATTTACTAGCAGAGCAGAAAATTTCATTAGATGACGACATATCCAAGATAGACTTAGAACAAGCCGACCATCAGAAAGTAAGGGAATTGGTTCAAAACAATGTATTAGGTATTCATAAAGGTGGCATCTACTCACTGAAGATGAACCAGAAGGATTTTGTCTTTATCTTTGCTGGCAGCCACAAAGAAGCCATCCAATTCTATACAGAAACATTTCATCAAAACCCATTGAATTGTCACGAAAATTCGCTAGATTACCGGCTCGCTAGAGGAAATGATGTAATTTCGTTTCGGGATTTGAGGAAGGAATTCATGAGTTTTCCAGCAATAGCGGGGTATTTTAAGAGGGAGATATGAAAGTGAGAGAGAAGGGAACAAACCCACATCTAGGATGGTCCGATCGGAACCGTCAAACTGAGCTTCAACAAGCTTTGCACTTCTCCACTTTTATTTCCAGATTGCCTAAAAAAAATACGATGCAATAAGAAATTCACTTTTTATCACATCGTATTAATTATTTTACGACTTTAATCGTACGGTAGTTTTGATTTCCAGCTTTATCAATCACGTAAACCTTTAAATATGTATTAGCTTTCTGAGTTTTTATTAACTAGCGGGTATTCTCATCGGGGAAAATGTTAAACCTTTAACAAAGACCGCTTTTGAATATGGAGCAGATACCGTGTATGTCTATGATCAACCTCTCTTTAAGCATTACCGGACCGAAACCTACATGAAGGCGCTGCTAGAGTGCAGTGATAAATATAAACCGGAAATTATCCTCTATGGGCCACCTCAACGGGAAAAGACCTGGCAAGTGCAGTGGCCACCGACCTACCGACAGGGTTGACGGCGGATCCGACGGAGCTGGATGTGGAAGAGGAAACGGGGTTACTCCTTGCGAGTAGGCCGGCGTTTGGCGGAAATATTATGGCGACCATTTTATGTAAAAAATACAGGCCGCAAATGGCGACCGTACGCGCCAAGGTCATGAAGGCGCTGATCCCAGAGGTGGGGAGAATAGGAAAGGTCATCGAAGAAACCGTCTCACTAAAGGATGAAGATATCCGGACAAAAGTCTTGGAAATTGTAAAAGAAACGGTTAAGAAGGTAAGAATCGACGAAGCGGACATCGTTGTGGCTGGCGGAAAAGGCTTAGGCAGCTACGAAGGATTTCAGTTAATACACCGGTTGGCGGAAACCCTTGGAGGAGCCGTTGGTGCGAGCAGGGATGTGGTGGAAGCGGGGTGGATTGCCCACCCTCATCAAGTAGGGCAAACCGGTGTGACGGTAACGCCAAAGATTTATTTTGCGATTGGGATTTCTGGTGCGATTCAACATATTGTGGGAATGAAAAATTCTGGTTTAATTATTGCCATTAATAAGGACAAAGAAGCTCCTATTTTTCAGAACTGTCATTATGGAATTGTTGGCGATGCCTTTGAGATCGTTCCTGTCCTAATCGAACAGTTTAAACATGCACTTTCTAGTGACAAGGTGATGAAGTAAGTTAGGGCTGAATTATTACCATTATTCCTCTGTCATTCGTGAGTGAATTCTTCCATGAGGCTTCTGCTAGCGTTTAGCCTTTCGGATTAACAATATTTGTTTAACCTCCAAAGGCCTTAGAAAATTTCATTTAATCGCTTACACTTTTTTCTTTACTTCACTAAGGAGTAAAGCTTTTTTTATGCTATAATTAGTATCAGATAATAATACTAACTAATAGGTTTTGGTCCTGTTAAGCAAAATAAATACGCCTAAACTGGAGATAATACTATGTTTATAAATACCAAATTAAAGTCACAAAGTGTCTCTGACTATTTTAAGTCACTGGGTATCAAGAACTGCTTTACCAAAGAAGACTTTTGGAGGCACGTAACCGAGGTTGACTCCTTCTTGGCTAAGGAACTCCAACCCACTATGGACCGCAAACTAAAAGGGAATCTTTATGAAGTGAAAAACCGAACACTGCCCTTCAGTTTGGCAGTAGAATCATGGACGATGAATTTCCATCAGTCCTTGCTTAACTGGATCAGTCAGCAAACTCATTTAAAGCCGAAGCGGATTTTGGAAATTGGCTGTGATAATGGGTTGCTGTCTTGCTGGTACGCCACGATTTTTCCAGATGCGGAGATCGTTGGCATTGAACAGTGTGGAAATGGAATTCAATGTGCACAGCAGTTGGCCATGCAGCAAGGGCTTAATAACGTGAGTTTTTACCAAATGGATTTTATGGAGGTAACTGAGCACTTTTCCCTGAATTCTTTTGATTTAATCATTTCATCACGGACCTTTCATGAGATCATGGGGCCTATCATGATTTCAAACTATTGGTCACTTCTAGAGTACGTGAAGGAGAATCCAACCTATGGTGACAGTCGTTATTTAGAAATAGTCCATCGTTTGTTAACGGAGGATGGATTGTATCTCTCTTGTGAACAATTGAAAAATTCCGCAGATCTCGGAAGGTGGGCGAATGTGCTTCAGGATGCTGGTTTCCATATTCAATGGGATGACAGTGGTACCATCGAATACCATGAAATAGGAGTAGATAGGCTGTCTCCTGTGATTGTGGCGACAAAAAGGGAGACCAGTCTCGAAACCTTGGAAGGTATGGAACACCTATATACGAAAGGTTACCCACTTGTATTTGAGGAGGGTAGGTCCTATAAAGGAGGGACAGCGGAGTTTGCTTATCAACGGCTGGGGGAGAAAACATTCTTCTCAGGGATTCAATTGAAAGTGACGAACCATTGGCATGTGTTTCGACTTGAGCTTTGGGAGACAGATAGGTTTTTGCTTGTCTATAACTATGGAAATATGGGGTATCATGAATTGGATATTTTACCTGCCTGCGCATATGAAGAGGCACACCGGTTGATGGAGGAGGCGGTCGGGGAGTTCGGTCACCTTGGTCCGCTTGTTTGGTATCACAACCTGGATGAACGACCAGAATAGCAGCTAATTGGTTTTTATTCCCAGTTTAATGGAAAACAGTACTTGCTATATCCAAAATTTACAGGTAGTTTCCAAATGGTAGGGATGATATATTGTTTGTACCAGTTCTTTAGGGAACTCAGTCCAACAATCACACTGAGAACGGGTCAGGGCGGGAGCGCAGCAGCCATAACTAGTGAAATTGTGTGGGCTAGTACATAACGATGGTTTTTAAGCTAAACTGACATAAGTTTAGCTTTTTCCTATTCCCGCTTCATTCATTTTATATAATTTTCCCATAAATTAACTATAACCCAAAAGAGCACAGTGTCCATTTAATGTCTATTAATTCAGAAGCAGTTAAAACCCTATCTATTTGATGTTAGAATCTGATTATCCGACCACTTAATTAAATAATTAAAGACCGCCATACTAAAAGCAGTATAGCCTTCTGCAGTTAAATGGATGCCGTCATCGCTGATTAAATTAATCGAATCACCTGCTTTTTTAATTGCCGTTCTAACATCAATTTTGGGTACCTTTAACTCATCTGCCAATTTATTTAAATGGTAGTTATACATTCCATGCCAGTGTTGAATGCCCCCCAATTTACCGATCCAGTTCCCAATAGAAGGGCTATATTGGGTGGAAATGGTCTGATAATATCTGACTGGGTCTAATGGGGGTAAGGTTGCTATGATTGGTATAATACCACCTTCTCGCATTTTTTTAACAATTTCACTGATATTCGCTAAATACCGTTGGAGAGAAACGATTGCTTGGTGTTCCTCCTTGGGTTTTTCGATAATTTCATTCCAGTTAAAATTGCAGTCGTTTCCGCCAACTTCAATAATCGTATAATCGGGATGTTCATTAAGTACATCCTTTTCTAGTCTTGACAACATTAAATCAGAGTTATCATTAAAAACTCCTTTGTTAATAACGGTAACATCATTTTCTTCCTGCTGATTAAATAACTCTTGTAAGAAAGCAGGATAGTTTTCCTTCAGGATTCGCAATCTCCCTTTTACTACGGAGACCCCACGTGTTAGACTATCGCCAAAACAAATAATTTTCACTTATATCACCATTCTTAGGCGGATTTTTCTTTTAATATAACATCTTCATAAAATGAATAATAATTACATTCGTCATCTTTTTGATAAAAATTAAAAAGGGGACAGACTTTTTGTCACATTTTTGGGGTTAGCGAACTTCAACAATAACCCCATTGTAGATACAAGTTATTTTTTAAAAGTTATCAGAAAGCAGTTTAAAACTCTAACATTAGATATTGGGATAAAAGCTGCTTTTCTATCCAAGGTTCTTTTAAATTGTAAGTAAATAGAGTGCTTGGCACTTTTTTTAACTCTCCAACGGGGACTGAATCCATTTCTCCCAAATAGCGGTGTCACCGCCTGAGTTTAGTAGTATTTTGTCGAAAATAAAAAGAATTCAGTAACCATTCAACAATTTTTGGTAAGTGCACTCTTTTGTATTCTAATGTAATAATTGGTCCCTAAATAGTAGAAAACAAAAAAGTTGAAGAAAGAAGTCCAAAATTAACTTTTATATCGGTTAATCTTGGACTTTTTCTGTGCCTGAAATTCAATTTTTGTAATACATTACTGATATAATCTGAAACGAAATCATAAATCATATGGTAAAATAATACTATAGTTAGATTAATATAACCGGGGGAAATAACAAATGGAGAAACAACCATCCTATTTTTATCAATTTCTTGAACCGATGTCAAAAGAGCTAGCCTTAGTTGCAAATGAACTTGAAAATAGTATTTTCAGTAGCCCGCGGACAATGCTTACCCATGCAAGGATATTTGTAGAAAATATTTTAAAACAGGTCATTCGAGCAGAAAAATTGCCGGATGAGCAATGGTCAAATATAAAAGACCGTATCGATATACTAAATGTAAACGGTTATATAAAACCCGATATTCGAGATGCACTTCATTATGTTCGACAAATCGGTAACCAAGCAGCACATGATACTCGGACGTTTCGTTTTTCAGAAGCGTTATTATCTTGGGAATCTATCTATAAAATCGTTAAATGGTACGTAGAGGTATATGGTTCATTAGATTTTACGGTTCCAAGTTATCAAGACCCATCACCACAGGTGAAACAATCGTTTGACATAGTAGAAATACAAGAGCGGCTCAAATCGTTGGAAAAACTTCTTATTGCATCAACTGAAAAACAACAAGGTAAGCAAGGAGAAGGGGATGCAGGAAAGTCTACAGAAGGTTTTTCACCTAAATCAGAACAGCCGGGTTTTACACCTATTCGTACACTTATCTATAAAGGAAAAGAACTTGAAGTTCCATACTTCTTACGAGATGCATTTCTATTGCCTCAGCGATTTGCCATTTCTGAGACCTTTCTCATTAGACTTGGGGCAGAGCAGCAAGCGCGAATTATGAGTGAATTACCAAACAATCTAGAAGGATTGCATAAACATGTAAAACGATATAATGAAAAAAATGATGAAACCTTCTTTCAAGAACTAAAAGTATTTTTTGAGGAGGAGAAAATACGGAGACAACTTTCACTGGAACGGACAGGGGAACTCTTCTACTTCTATAAAGCTGATTACATAATCGTAACGGAAGAATTATCACAAATACCCCTTACCGCTGCTGAGTTCACAGGAATACCGAGCCTTTTGAGGCAGCTTAATGAAGATCAAATTGAAACAGTTGGACAGCTGCCAAAGGAGCTTGTTATTTTGGCTAAGTATTCAAATGTAGGAATCGGGACTGTGCAAAAGTTATTTGATCAATTAAAGGAAAAACAACAAAGTAGTAAAGTTCCTGAGCCTGTAACATCTCAATTTTAATGATTTGATAATTGATTTATGAGCTTCATCGAGGAGTTTCACAAAGTAATTAAGAGGATAGTGCCGACCACAAGACCTGTGGGCGGTTCGATTCCCACGCAGTCACGCCATACATATTTGAATCTAACCTATCATCTTTTCAAATCTCTAAACGATTAGCAGGATTTATTTTGAAAATGATTGAAAATAGAATATAGGGAAAAATGAATAGAAATCTTTGAATAAACAGGTGATTCAACTTATGAAAATATTACCTGCGGAACGGGATGAACTGGAACGAAAAGGAATGAAATGGCTACTATTAACCAATCAAGTGCCCATTTTAAAAATAGTCTATCCTCCATCCAAAATGCACCGGTGGAACAATCTGAGGGAATTAGGAGGTATAACGTTTTGGTAGATTTGTTCATAAAGGAGTCAATTGTTTCAGATATAATCCATCCAAACCATACTAAATAAGCCATAAAAAGTTCCCCAGCTTAAATTTTGCAGGGGAACTTTTTTGTAATATAGATAAGAAAATTTGGGGTCTCAAGCAGCCTTCAAAACTGCTTGAGACCTGCGTGCCAGAATTCTAGTGACAGTCCCCCGGTAAACTAAAGCTTTAACGCGCCGGGGGACTGACCCCATTTTTCCATTTTTGCGAAGCATGAGAACCGTCCCCCTGCTCCCTATCCTAAAAACTCAGAAATGCTATGAAATATAATATAGATGATTACTCCACTCACAAAAGAGATGGGAATGTTTCTGTTGGTGATTTTATTGGTCATTGGTAGTAAGGCGGTTCCGCCGAGGTAGAGGAATATGCCTGCGATTATGGCAATTGGAATGGCTAGAGCCTTTTCGTTTATCTCTATGAAATAAGATAACAAAATGGACATTCCAACACCTAACCACATAAATAGGCCTTGATATAACAGATTAATAACGGTTTTTTTATGATTTTGAGTTATGGCTAACACCGATGCGGCATAGGTGATTCCTTCAGGGATTTTATGTAGAACCAATGCAAAGGAAACCATTATTCCTAAATTGACACTAATAGAATAACTAACGCCGATGGATAAACCCTCAAGGAAATTATGAAGAGACATACCCAATGAGATTCCTAGCATGGAACCGTCATCGAATTCGTTGTTCCCTTTCCCTTTTTTTGATGCCTTTGACAAATAGGAAACAAGGTACATGAAAATAAGACCCAGCATGATAAAAAGACTGCTATTTTTTAGTTCAGCTTGAGTTTCTGGAATTAAATCAAGGATTGCTATAGACAACAACAAGCCGGCACTCATGGCAGCTATAGCGAGAACACTAGTTTGAGACCAGTTTTTCTTGATTAAAACAATCATGCCACCCAATATATAAGCAACAGACGAAATGAAAACAACGATAAACAGGACAATACTCATACATATTCCTCCAAGTTAGTTTGTGGAAGCATGGGGACGGTTCTCTTGCTTCTTTTTACTCCCTTCACCTAAAAGTATGATTTTAAAACAGGAGAATTGTCACAGACACTAAAAAAAAGACCAGATTCATGAGAATCCGGCCAAACCATAAAAAGACATTAAACAAGTTATATTTAATTACGAGAAGTTCCACATTATATGGTATTTCCTTCAATCAACTTGTAATCTACCATATTTTGTACTGGGACCGTTTCTCCTTGAATTTGTTTTAACAGTAATTCTACTGCCTTTGATCCGATGACATCTTCATCCTGTTTGATATGAGTGAAAATCATATCATTATACAACCATCCGGGATGGTCGAAGCAAGCAATGGCGTAATCATCCGGAATCGATTTTCCGAGGGATTTCAGTACTTGTGCAAGTACACAGGCGATTTCATACTCACAAGCAATAAATGCCGTTACATGAGAATTTTCCTGAATGAAATTCCGCAGCTTGATCTGATCCTCGAAAAACTCAGCTGATCGATCAAAAGTCGGCAATGTACTGAACATATCGGCTAAGATATAGCTCGGATTTACGGCAATCCCCTTTTGTAAATAAGCTGTTTTAAACCCTTGGATTCTCTCTTCGATTGAGGAGGTATATTCCTCTGGAGGTGAAACAAAAGCAATATGCTCATGTCCGCGAGTAAACAGAAATTCTGTTAGACTTTGAGCCGCGGTATGATTATCAGTATAAACGGCGCAGGCTGGTATTCCTTTTAAATATCTGTCGATTAAGACGAGTGGAAATCCCTCCAGAACCAATCGCAGTAAGCTTGTTGTGTAATGATGCCCATGGACAGGAAAAATAATGATCCCTTTCACCTGCTGCTGGACCATTGTATTGATGGCATCTTCCTCCTCTTCCTGGCTTCCATATGTCACCTTAACTAATAAGTTAAACTTCAATTCCGAGCAACGTTTCTCAATAATACTCAGTATTTGCCTGCCAAAGCAATCCCTAAAGAATTCGGGAATGATTAGTCCTATTAACTCATTCATTTCTTGAATTAGATGATCCCTTTGTTCCGAATTAGTCTTAGGACTAATGGCTCCAAAATCCGGAAGTGTATTAGATACAAAGGAGCCTTTGCCGCGGATGCGCTCAATAGCCCCAATTTGCACTAATTTCTCAAGCGCTTTTTTAGAAGTTATTCGACTGACCTGATATTGGTCGGCCAATTCTTTCTCAGTGGGAACCTGATCCCTTGGTTTCAATTGACCAGTCTCAATCTGGTTTAGCAAGTTAAGGTAAATTTTTTCATACAATGGAGTTTCCATATATCTCATCCCTAATAAGTTGGTATATTTAATATATCATATAGTACAAATTATTTCAATGTAGTTTCATATTTTTACATTGGTATCCCTATTTTTCTTAAAGAAATAGACATATTTAATGCATTCAATAAAAAAACAATCAACTAGAGCTTGAATAGTAATACGAAAATGCTATCTATTTACATTTTATAGTACTTTTGGATTGTTTTTGTGTGAATAGAAAGAAAATTCAAATGATATATTGACATGTACTTAATATATCAATTAAGATATTGATATATTAAGTTAGTAAATTATGTTAAGGGAGGGATTAAGTACCAGGTGAGAGTAATCATCCATTTTTTTAAATCAAAATTGTAACCGTTTTCTTTAATGAAAATAAGCGTAAAAGGGGAGAGATTTATGAAAAAGAAGATGTTGAAGAAGATTGCGGCTGTTTCGATTATCACCGGCAGTGTTTTAGTAAGTTCAGCGTGTTCAAATCAAAGCACATCCTCCAACAGCAGTGATAAGCAAGAAATCAAAATTACCTACCGATCAGGAGGAGGAACAAACAAAGGGTTAACTGATTGGCTTAATAAAGAGATCATACCGCAATTTGAAAAGGACCACCCAAAGGTAGATGTTCAGCTTGCACCGCTTAATGTTTCAGAGGGTGATTATTTTGCCAAAATTGCCTTAATGCTGAAATCCCCAAATACGGCACCTGACATCGTCACAGAGGATACCTTTATGGTCAATTCAGATGCGAGTGCAGGCTATTTAGAGCCTCTTGATAATAAGATCAAGGACTGGAGTGATTGGAGCAACTTTAATGACAGCGTTAAAAAGGGTGTAATTGCTCAGGACGGAAAAATTTATGGGGTGCCATATAACACCGATTCCCGGGGACTTTGGTATAACAAGGATCTATTCCAAAAAGCGGGTCTTCCAGTTCCATGGGAACCTAAAGACTGGGATGATATCCTTCAAGCGGCTCGAACTATAAAAGAAAAGGTGCCTGGTGTCACACCATTATGGATGAACTCAGGTAAAGCCACAGGGGAAGCAACGTCGATGCAAACTTTTGAAATGCTGCTATATGGTACGGAAACACCTCTATATGATACCGATTCGAAAAAGTGGATTGTAAAAAGCCAAGGGCTAACGGATTCATTCAACTTTATTCATACGGTCTATAAGGAGAAGCTGGGGCCGAATCTTTCCCAGGTACTAAATGGGCAGGGAGGTTCCATGGCATACCAGCAATTAATGCCTCAAGGAAAGCTTGCCATCGGATTGGATGGATTCTGGCAGGCAGGCACTTGGGGGGAAACGGGTGCTGCACCTTGGCCTGAAGCCTTCAAGACGTTAGGGTTTGCACCAATGCCGACTGAACATGGACAGGCTCCTGGAACCACATCCATGTCCGGTGGATGGGCTCTTGCTATTCCAAAAAATTCACATGATAAAGATGTAGCATGGGAGTTTATTAAATTTGCTTCAAGTAAAGAAAACAATCTTGGGCTCCTATCGAAAGAAAGGAATTTGACTCCGCGTACTGATGTTGCACAAGAACAAAAGTATCAAGAAATCCCAATGTTTAAAGAAGCCACTGACTTTTTGAAATTTACGCATTTCCGCCCAGCAGTTGATAAATATCCAACTGTATCGACTCAAATACAAACCCTTGTCGAAGACGTTGTATCAGAAAGAATAACACCAAATCAGGCTGCAAAGCAGTATCAGATCAATGTCACAAAAATTGTCGGTTCAGATAATGTAATCGAAAAATAGTCGTATAGGTATGCAAGGCTACCTTGTAATACCCTAAAAAGGTAGCCTTTAACATAAATAATAGGACGGGGTGTGAAATGAATACAAATACGGTTGTCTCACCAACAGTCACTATCAAGCAGAAAACGAAAAAGAATCATACGCTGCTGAAATCGGTTCTCTTTTTGTTTCCGGCATGGATCCTATTGCTTGTCTTTTTTGTTGGTCCTATTTTACTGACTTTTTATTTTGCGTTTACGAATCTTACTTTAACAGGTACAGCGGCTAAGAGTGTTCAGTTTATCGGTTTTCAAAACTTTATAACGATGTTTCAAGATCCGAATTTCCGGATTAGTGTGGTAAAAACGATTGTGTTCTTGCTTTTTTCTGCCGTCATTGGCCAGCAGGTTTTGGGGTTTATTCTGGCTGTCCTAATGAAGGAGAAAAACACAACATTTCGCCGGATCATTGGCATTATTGTCATTGCCGGCTGGGTAACTCCTGAAATCGTGGTTGCTTTTTGTTGGGTGGCATTTTTAAGTGATAACGGAACATTAAATATGCTCCTTCAGCATATTGGTTTAAAACAAGTTACATGGCTTTATACCTTTCCGATGGTCAGTGTGGTAGTCGCTAATATCTGGCACGGAACTGCTTTTTCGATGCTGGTTTTCCAGGCAGCCTTGGATGATGTTCCGAAAAGTGTGGAAGAAGCAGCGATGGTAGATGGAGCTTCCCGTTTTCAAGTCTTGTTCCGTATCGTTCTGCCGATGGTGAAGGGATCCATTGTTACTAATATGATTCTAGTAACCTTGCAAACGTTAGGGGTGTTTACGTTAATTTTTGCTATGACAGGCGGCGGTCCTGGAACATCGACACAAACTCTTCCTATTTATATGTATAACCAGGCATTTGTAAATTACCAACTTGGCTATGGAACGGCCATATCATTAATTCTGCTCCTCATTGGTATTTGTGCGAGCTTGTTTTATATCCGGTCCATGAAGGTCGATGTTTAAGGGGGGAGTTAGAAGTGAACCGTTACAAAACTGAAAAAGTTGTGCCATACATCATTTTAACGATTATTGGTATTTTGTTTCTCATCCCGCTTTTATGGGTACTGTTTGCCTCTTTTGATCCTAATGCTCAGCAAGCATTGAAAATGCCCAGTTCCTTTACGGTGAAGAATTTCACTTCCATCTTAACGAATCCAGCCAACCTTCGTTCGTTTGGAATCGGGTTATTTATCTCATTTGGACAATCCGTGCTGATTGTCGTTGTGGCCATCATGGCAGCCTATCCACTATCACGGTATGCTTTGAAATTTAAAAAGCCATTCATGTATTCCATTTTGTTCATGACAGCTTTGCCGATTACGGCAGTCATGGTGCCTGTCTATCAGCTCTTTCTTTATCTCAATATACAGGATTCTCTTATCGGGACGATTTTGTTTTTAACGGCATCCGGGTTGCCATATGCGATTTGGATGATGAAAAACTTTATGGATTCTGTGCCATTGGAATTAGAAGAATCCGCGTGGATCGATGGTGCATCCGTTTGGGCAGGTTTAAGAAAAGTGGTTGCACCCTTGATGATTCCTGGAATTTGCACGGTCGCGATCTTTACCTTTTCCGGAAGTTGGGGAAACTTTTTCGTTCCGTACATTTTAATCCAATCACCAGATAAATTTCCGGCCTCAGTCACAATTTTTCAGTTCTTTGGTAATTTTGGAATGATTGAATACGGAAAGCTTGCCGCTTTCTCGATGCTTTATACAATGCCTTCTGTCATTTTATATATGTTTTCGCAACGATTTATGTCCCAAGGTTTCAGTCTAGGTGGAGCTTCCAAAGGATAATCACTATTTAAAGGAGTGTTTGATATGTTTTGGACAATGGAAAAGCTAGAGAGAAGGATACAAGAACTAGATTCCTATCGTTATAGAAATATTCTGCCAGTGGCAGCGTTTCAAGCCCAAGATGATGTGGAAGGAAAAATTGCCGAAAAACCTCGTGAGGATGGGCCATGGAGGACGATGAATGTAGGGGATCGATGGGAAGGACGAGATCAATACATTTGGCTCAAAACGCTCCTGCCGATTCCTGAACAATGGGGTACTGAAACCATTGTTGGCGTGTTTGATTTCGGAAAAACAGGCGGTGGTAATAATTCAGGGTTTGAGTCCCTGCTCTACGTAAATGGAGAGCCGTATCAAGGAGTCGACATGAACCATCAGGAAGTATTTTTGGATGGAAGTACTGCAGGTACCACCATTGAAATGTGTTTCCGACTTTGGTCAGGGCTCGAAGGCGGAGGTAAACCGACCCTGCAGGAACATCAGTTGAAAACGGCTTTTATCGCCTGCCTGGATGAAAAGGTTGATGATCTTTATTACACCGCAAGGGCGGCACTCGCCACCATAGAGTATCTACAGGAAAATCAGCCGGAAAGGCAATCTTTATTAAAAGCCTTAGACAGGGCATTCCTTTTAATTGATTGGTCTGCGCCTGGTTCTGAAGGTTTCTATCATTCCCTTTCTGAAGCGCAAGCCGTTTTAAATGAAGAAATTGAGCAAATTCCGAATAACTACCCTGTAACCGTCACGGCGATTGGACACACCCACATCGATGTGGCTTGGCTCTGGAGGCTGAAACATACTAGGGAAAAAGCGGCCCGCTCGTTTTCAACGGTACTCCGTTTAATGGAGAAATACCCGGATTACGTTTTTTTACAAACACAGCCGCAATTATATGATTATATTAAAAAAGATTATCCTGAGATTTATAAGCAAATTGAAAAACGGGTTCAGGAAGGACGCTGGGAAACAGAAGGCGGAATGTGGCTGGAAGCGGACTGCAATTTAACGTCAGGCGAATCGCTTGTTCGTCAATTACTGTTGGGTACGAAGTTTTTTCGGGAACAATTTGGGAAGGAGTGCGAATATTTGTGGCTTCCGGATGTGTTCGGGTACAGCTGGGCCCTACCGCAAATTTTAGTGAAATCCGGCATTAAGACTTTTATGACAACGAAAATTAGCTGGAGTCAGTATAATCGGATGCCGCATGATACGTTTAAATGGAGGGGGATCGATGGAACGGAGATCTTAACTCATTTTATCACGACACCTGAAGATGACCGCTGGTTCTATACATACAACGGACAGATTACCCCCCGTTCTGTAAAAGGGGTTTGGGAAGCGTATCGTGATAAAGCTGTGAATCAGGAGCTGTTAATTTCCTATGGTTATGGGGACGGTGGAGGCGGTGTTAATCGTGAAATGCTGGAAATGAGAAGAAGATTAGACAAAATGCCAGGCTTGCCGGCTGTTAAGACAGGAAGAGCCGATGAGTTTTTCAAACGCCTTCATGAGACTGTAGACAATACAGATCAATATGTTCATACATGGGATGGAGAGCTCTATCTTGAGTATCACCGCGGTACATATACCTCTCAGGCCTATAATAAACGGATGAACCGTAAAATGGAGCTGATTCTTCGTGAAACAGAATGGCTCAATACCTTGAGCAGTATCCTTTCGGGTTCATGGTCAGCATATCCTGTCCAAGATTTGGAGGAAAGCTGGAAAATTGTCCTGCGGAATCAATTCCATGATATCATTCCTGGTTCATCCATTCACGAGGTTTATGAAGACAGTAAACTGGAATACGCACAAGCCTATGAGCTTGCAGTTAATGCCTGGAAGGAAGCTTCCCAGTCTTTAGGGATAAATGATGGGCAACAATCGTTCTCCATTTATAATTCCTCTTCGTGGCAGCGAAATGATACGGTTACAATTAACACCAATACGACCGGAGATTTATTGTGGAAGAACAAGACAGGGGAAGTGCTCGATGCTCAGCAAACCTCTGATGGGGCATGGCTTGTCAAAGTAGATGAGGTACCATCTCTCGGAAAAAGCTCTATTTTTTATGAAACGGGAACGAATGAGATCACTTCGTCGTTTACGGTATCTGGAAATGGTATTTCGTCCAACTTTTATGAGATTTCATGGAATGAAAATGGTCAGCTGGTAAAAATCTATGACAAGAAAAATCAAAGAAATATTTTAGCACCTAATGCGCGTGGTAATGTGTTCCAAGTCTTTGAAGATAAACCAATGCGATTTGATGCATGGGATATTGATCTTTATTACCAAGAAAAGATGAAAGAGATTTCGGCTTTACAAGAAGTAAACGTCATTGAAAATGGTCCGGTCCGTTGTGTTGTTGAGTTTACATGGGTTTACTCAAACTCAGTGATCAATCAGAAAATGGTCCTGTATGCTGCAAGTCCACGAATCGATTTTGAAACGAAGATTGATTGGCATGATCAAGACCAATTATTGAAGGTCGCTTTTCCTGTTGACATTCGGGCAACTGAGGCAACTTATGATATTCAGTATGGAAATGTAAAACGTCCAACTCATTGGAACACGAGCTGGGATTACGCACGATTTGAATCTGTTGGCCATCAGTGGGCAGACCTTTCTGAAAGAGATTACGGTGTCAGCTTACTCAACGATTGCAAATACGGACATGATATCAAAGATAATGTCATCCGCCTTACATTGTTAAAGTCGGCAACTTACCCTGATGTTGAAGCTGACCAAGGTGAACATTTGTTTACTTATTCGATCCTTCCTCATTCTGGAAGCTGGTATGAAGGAAATACTGTCCGGCAGGCTTGGGAGCTTAATAATCCATTGACCTATGCCGAGGGCCATACACAAAGTGTTTCATTGTTTCATGTTGCGGCTCGGAATGTCATGGTCGATGCCGTTAAAAAAGGAGAAAGCAATGATCATCTGATTATTCGCATGCATGAATTTGCTGGTGCAAGAGGAACAGTGGATGTATCAAGCGAATTCCGCATTGAATCATGGCAGGAATGCGACTTAATGGAAAGAGGTACCTCCGAAGTTAAAGAAAATCAGCCCTTTACATTTGAAATCAAACCTTACGAAATTAAGACTTTTATTGTAAAGTTAAAATAACAGTGTGGGAGCACGGGGACGGTTCTCGTGCTTCTGTTTGGAGCTCGCCGCGTGCTGGGCTCCTCTTGTTATTTTTACATATTGGGGGAATAGCGATGATAGGTGCAATTGAAGCTGGGGGAACCAAGTTTGTTTGTGCTGTAGGCGATAATAATGGCGGGATTAGAGAACGGATGGAGATACCGACAACTGTGCCGGAGGAGACCATCCCGAAGGTGGTTGAGTTTTTTAAACAATTTGAGCTGGATTCGATTGGGATTGGGTCGTTTGGGCCGATTGATGTAAATCAAGATAGTTCAACGTATGGTTATATTACCTCCACTCCTAAAACGGGATGGCGTGATTTTCCATTTGTCCAAGCCTTGAGAGAGTCGTTCGATGTTCCGATTGGCTTTAATACAGATGTGAATGCTGCGGCATTGGCGGAGGTACGATTGGGAGCGGCAAAGGGGCTGGAGAGTTGTTTGTATATCACGGTTGGAACCGGAATTGGGGCCGGGGCTGTTGTTCATGGGAGGATCCTTCAAGGGCTTTCTCATCCGGAGATGGGTCATATTCTTGTGAATCGTCATCCACGTGATTCCTATCAGGGAAAATGCCCTTACCATCAAGCTTGTCTTGAGGGTCTCGCGGCGGGACCCGCGATTGAAGAACGGTGGGGGAGCAAGGGCATCAACCTTGTTGAACGTGCGGAGGTGTGGGATTTAGAGGGATATTACCTAGCTCAAGCTCTCATGTCCTATATTTTAATTCTTTCACCGCAAAAGATAGTTATGGGCGGCGGGGTTATGCACCAGCAGCGAGTATTTTCTTCTATATATAAAAATCTGCCGGAATTTATGAATAGCTATGTTTCTCTACCAGATCTGAAGGATTATATTGTAGCTCCGGGTTTGGGTGATAATGCAGGGATCACTGGGGCGCTTTTGCTTGGGGATATGGCGTTGGGGAATTAACTGGAACACGGCGGGGGAGCATGGGGACGGTATTGCCGGCATTTTTATGACATAAACTTCATAAGAAACCGTGGAAACCGTCCCTGTGGCCCATTTTAAGAAATCTAAATTATTACGGAATGTCTTAATTGCCTTTTCGGCATTATCCCACTATTTTGGTAGTCTACTTCAACCTATTCAGTTAAGGAGAGATTCTCGCAGGGAGTCCCCTGATAGAGTAATGCTATGCCCAGTAAGAACCCCAGTATTTCATTTCTTTTAATATGGTATGTAAGGATTGTCCTTTTTCAGTAAGTGAATATTCAACAGTTACGGGAACTGTAGCGTGAACAGTCCGAATTAAAACACCATTGGATTCTAAATGTCTTACCGTATCGGTTAAGGCCTTTGGACTTATTTTTGAAATAGCTTTTTGTAATTCTCCAAACCGTTTTGTCCCTTCGAATAACTCTCTTAATACAAGAAAAGACCACTTTCCCCCAATTACACTAAGTGCTTTTTCAATGGAACATTCAATCACTAAAGGTTTCGTTTCTTTTACTTCGCTCATAGACTACCTCTTTCTAATTTATAGAAACTATAAATTTAATAGTAATTAATATATAGGTTAGTATAGCAAAAATATTTCAGTGGTTGTTGTTTAAATAAAGAAAACGTATACTTTTTTTGTGTAAGGGTTTTAATCATACATATTGAAAGAGTGGGAGATGAGACCAATGAAATACCGTAAGCTTGGAAAAACAGATTTAAATGTTTCCGTTGTTGGAATCGGAACTTGGCAATATGGCGGCGAATGGGGAAAAGATTTCACACAAAAAGAAGTAGATGAAATCTTAGACAAGGCCAAGGAAATGGGAATTAATTTGATTGATACAGCCGAATGTTACGGTGATCACCTTTCTGAAAAATTTATCGGCAGCTACTTAAAAAATCAAAAAAGGGAGGATTGGCTAATCGCAATAAAATTCGGCCATCATTTCCATGAATCCTTTACCCGTACAAATCATTGGTCCGCTGGGGAAGTAGTTAAGCAGTTAGACGATTCTTTAAGAGCTCTTCAAACAGACTATGTAGACATATATCAATTTCATTCTGGCAGTGATGACGTATTTCAAAATGACGAATTATGGACTGTTTTGGACAAGCAGATCGAGGCAGGGAAAATCCGTCATCTCGGAATTTCCATCGGTTCCAACGAGAATATCTACCAAACCGACTTAGCAACGGAAGTAAATGCCAGTGTGATTCAGGTTGTGTATAATCGGTTAGACCGTAAACCAGAGGAACATGTTTTTCCTTCCTGTGAACGGCAAAATCTTGGGGTCCTGGCTCGGGTTCCATTAGCAAGCGGTTATTTAAGCGGCAAATATAAGCCAGGTGTCGTATTTGATAAAAACGATGTTCGGAATAACCATTTACAAAGTGAAGTTTTAAAACAGCTTAAACTAGTGGAAGAAATTCAACGAAATGAAGTGCCTGAAGGAGTTAATATGGCTCAATGGGCACTTGCCTGGTGCCTAATGCATCCAGCTGTTACGAGTGTAATCCCAGGATGTAAAAATGTAGAACAAGTTGAATTAAATGCACGGGCTGCAGACTTAGAATTAGTATCAGATGAGCATCCACAAGCTGTGTTTAAATAGGGAGGAATTAACATGCCAAAAGTAGTTGTAACAGGTGGTAGCGGCCTTCTTGGTCGAGATGTGATAATAGAATTTTTAAATCATGGGTATGAAGTGGTTAATGCCGATATAAAGCATCCAAAAGAAGCGCTTTGTAAAACAGTGATTACAGACTTAACAAAGCTTGGCGAAGTTTATGGCGTCTTAGCAGGAGCTGATGCGGTTGTACATCTGGCAGCTATACCAGTTGCCTACTCCCATCCAAACGAAGTAACATTCCAAAATAATGTGATGAGTACTTATAATATTTTAGAAGCAGCAGGGACTTTAGGGATTAAAAAGGCGGTTATCTCCTCGAGTGAATCGTCCTATGGTATTTGTTTTTCTAAGCAAAATTTAGCACCGAAATATGTACCAATCGATGAGGAACACCCACAGCTGCCTGAAGAAAGTTATGGGTTATCGAAAATCGTAAATGAGAAAACTGCTGATATGATTCACCAAAGAACGGGTATGCAGGTTGTATCTATGAGGTTAGGAAATGTAATCTCGCCTGAGATGTATAAAAATTTCCCTAGTTTTATACATAAGCCTGAATTACGAAAAACGATTCTTTGGAGCTACATTGACACAAGAGACGCAGCAGCAGCTTATCGTTTAGCAGTTGAAACAGACGGACTAGGTTCAGTTCCTCTATGTATTGCTGCGGATGATTCGAGTATGGATATTGAGAGCATGCAGCTTATGGAAACATGTTTTCCAGAAGTGAAAGATTTCCGCAGTGATTTGACAGGATTTCAATCATTGTTAAGTAACGAAAAGGCTAAAAAGCTATTAAATTGGAAGCCTGTTCATCAGTGGAGAAATTATGTAGAGTTATAATTAATAATTTTCTATAAAATGGAAAAGGAGAGAGATATGTTGACAAAAAATTTACTAAGTACTACTACGTTAAATAATGGTGTAAAAATGCCTTGGCTGGGGTTCGGTGTTTTCAAAGTACAAGAAGGAGAGGAAGTAGTTAATTCAGTAAAGACTGCCCTTGAGGTCGGGTATAGAAGCATTGATACTGCTGCTATTTATCGAAACGAAGAGGGAGTAGGCAAAGCTATAGCTGAATCGAACGTACCTCGTGAAGAGTTATTTGTAACAACTAAGCTCTGGAACGGCGATCAAGGCTATGAATCTACCTTGGCGGGTTTTGAAACAAGTTTGAACAAATTAGGTTTAGACTATTTAGACCTTTATTTAATTCACTGGCCAGTACCTTCTAAAGGATTATATGTTGAGACATGGAAAGCGCTTGAGAAGCTTTACAAGGATGGACGCATCCGCGCCATTGGAGTAAGTAATTTCAATGTTAACCATCTCGAAGACCTTCTTGCAAACTGCGAAATTAAACCGATGGTTAACCAAGTGGAATACCATCCAGTCTTTAATCAAAAGGAATTACATGATTTTTGTAAAAAGAATGAAATCCAGCTTGAAGCATGGTCCCCCCTTATGCAAGGCGGACTTCTTAACGACACAGTCTTAGTTGAGATTGCAAACAAGTACAATAAGTCTACTGCTCAAGTGATCCTGCGCTGGGATATCCAAACAGGCGTCGTGTCTATTCCAAAATCAATCAAACCACATCGTATTGCTGAAAATGCGGATATCTTTGATTTTGAACTTACACAAGAAGATTTAAATCAAATAAGCACTCTTAATCAGAATAAGCGTCAGTTCGGTGACCCTGAAGTAATCGGCAGAGATTAATAGGAGGGAACTCTAAATGGAACAGCAAGTAGTCGTCATAACAGGTGCAACAAGAGGAATCGGCCGTAACACTGCTTTATTTTTTGCGAAAAAAGGATTTTCCGTGGTTGGAACTGGCAGAGATTCCGAAAAATTAAAAGAAGTTCAAACAGAGCTTGAGAAATTTTCTTCAGATCATTCGATGTTTTCTATGGATGTCACAAAGCAAGCGGAGGTCCAACTAGTAGTAGAAAATGTAATGGAAAAATATGGGCGAATTGATGTTTGGATTAATAATGCCGGTGCATTCATGGCCATTGGTCCTACTTGGGAAGTGAATCAAGAAGATTGGATTACTGATGTCTCTACCAACTTATTTGGAACTTTTCACTGTGTCCATGCAGTGGTCCCTGTCATGTTAAACCAAGGATTTGGAAGGATTATTAATCTAGTGGGCGGCGGAACGATTGGTGCATTTAAATATGGTAATGGCTATGGAACCTCCAAAACAGCGATTGCCAGATTAACAGAAAACCTAGTGGAAGAGTTAGCGGAAACTCCGATCAAAGTATTTGCATTAGATCCAGGCCTAAACGATACAGACATGACACGTTACCAGCGATATACAGGAGTAGGTCAAACGTATTTAACTGGCATCGAGTCATTATTCGAGCAAAACATTGATGTACCGCCGCATCAAGCACCACAGTATGCCTATTATATGGCGGCAGGGGAACTAGATGAGTATGTCGGTCGAGTCGTATCCGTTTATGATGATTTAGAGCAATTAAAAACAGTTGCTGCTAACGCAAGTGATTCCGACTTCTATAAACTGCGGTTAAAGAAATAAGTTCAAGTATTATATTTTAAGGAAACGCAGATTTATCTTTGATACCGAAGATAGATCTGCGTTTTTTTCAATATATAGGCGATAATGAGGACTATATGTAAGAGTTGAATAGACGGTGCCTGCCGACGTGCATCCCAAACGCACGCGGGAGAGCGCGCGTTGTGAAAATTATTAATAATTCGATGAACGGAACAGACCAATATGGAGAATAACAAGACAGGTGGGCTGCAAATGGACACCAATGATTTCAATAAAGAGCTCCATCACTATTACACAAAAATACGTGAAACGAATCATCCTTATTATTGGTATTGTTTGGCTAATACCCAGGCAAGAGCTGGATTAACTACTGAAGCACTGCAATCGATTGAGTTTGCCTTATCCTTTCCAAATCCTTTTCCTTCAAAGCACAAACTTTTAGAAATACGGGCGGGACTGCAATCAGCTGATTCTAGGCAAGTACAAACAAATGGTCCATCCATTGTAACTATAAAGAGAGGCGATATTGATGGAGACGGGATAAAGGATAATGTCTTTCTAACTGCATATAAAACTCCTGATAGTCCATTTTGGAAAGATATCACGTTGGTTGTCCAAAATGGGAGGACACATCACTATGATTCCATCCATTTTAAAAATAACTCTGGATACAACCCCACCCTTTTCCAAGGAGATTTTACAGGCAAAAAGGGCGATGATATTTTAGTGGTCATTGAAACCGGAGGAAGCGCAGGCACTATTTATGCGTATATATTTTCTTATATTAACGGTCAATTAAGGCAAATTTTTAATTCGGAAGTATTCAATGATTCCTACAAGTACGATGTGACATATGAAAATCAATACAAAGCAAAGGTCATCAGTTATCATCTCAAAGAAAAGTATATTCTTGACCTTACTTATAAGGGGAAGGAATATTTATCGGAAATTTATAGCCCCCAAGGTATTTTAAAGGCTCCCATTAATGGGTGGGTTAACCCTTTATCTGGTTTGTACCCGATTGATTTTAATAGGGATGATATTTATGAGCTCGAAGCGTATCAGAGGATAGCCGGCAGGTACAATGCTGACAATCTGGGATATGTACAAACCCTATTGAAATGGAACGGTCAGGTGTTTGGTCCTGACAGGCAGACAGTGGCAATGTCGGGTGGGGAAATGTAAAAAATGGACTGAAAGTAGGATTTATTAGAAATTTCAAACAGGTAAAAGATTATCATTTTCAGAAAAAATAGAACACTCACCCAAAAGGATGAGTGTTCTATTTTACATTACGGTAGGAAAGTTTTTTAAATATTCCTCTAAATGGAGTTACTTTTCTTTCTTAAATAACATGCAAGCTGCAGTTTCAGAACCAAGAGACTTAAAAGCCTTGATGACAAGCATAAGATTAATTAAACAATAGATGAACTAACTAGTGAATATTTACTCCTTGGCATTGGTGAAGGTAATAATAGGAAAAAGAGTGTTAAGTTTCTTCACAAAGTAGTTTACAGAATATTTAAAATTATTTAAGTTTGAATAAGCTCTTAAAAAATAAATACAGAGGAGGTGAATAGAGCTTATTGGATAAAAAGCTCAAACTACCAAACCATTAGCCTACTAACCAATCAGAAGAATCTTCGGAAATGAAAGTTGAACTATAAAATGAAGGAGATGAAAAGATGACAAAATCCATTGAAAAAATGAAATTGAATAATGTTATCACAGGGTGGGTGGATGATCATGCAGAGGATTTAATAGATTGGTCGACAAAAATTTGGAATTACGCCGAACTTGGGCTCCAAGAATATCAATCCTCGAAATTGTTAGCAAACAAGCTAGAAAAAGAGGGATTTTCCATTGAAATGGGAATCGCAGGTATGCCAACCGCATTTGTTGCGACGTGGGGGAAAGGGAAGCCTGTCATTGGGATATTAGGTGAATATGATGCATTACCAGGTCTTTCTCAAAAACTAGGGGCAAAAAAAGAGCCGATTATCCCAGAAGCCAGCGGTCATGGATGTGGACATAACATTTATGGAGTCGCTGCGGCAGGAGGGGCGATTGCGGCTAAGGAATGGATGGAAAAAGAAGGAATGGATGGGACCATTAAATTTTACGGCTGTCCTGCAGAAGAAACCCTTGTTGGAAAGGTCTTTATGGCAAGGGATCATGTTTTTGACGATGCAGATGTTAGTTTAACCTGGCATCCCAATTCGTTGAATTCATTATGGGCAAGCAGCTCTTTAGCGATGAATTCGGTCAAATTTAATTTCTATGGAAAATCGGCTCATGCTGCTGCCAATCCAGAAGCTGCGAAGAGTGCCCTTAAAGCTGTTCAATTAATGGATATTGGAGTCAATTTTTTACGCGAGCATTTAATTGATCAAATACGGATTCATTCAACAATCACAAATGGCGGAGGTGCACCTAATGTTGTTCCCGACAAGGCTCAGATTTGGTATTACATACGCGCACCACACCGGTCAGAAGTGGAAGTAACCTATGAAAAATTAATCAATATTGCCAAAGGCGCCGCCTTAATGACGGGAACGGATTATAATATTGACTTTATTACAGGATGTTATGATATGCTCCCGAATAAAGTTCTAGGACAAGTTTTACTGAATAACTTGAAAAAAGTGGGAGCTCCATCCTTTGATGAAAACGATATGAAACTAGCAAAAGAACTGACCGATTCCTTTGATCAAGGAATGAAGGAAGTAGTT
Organism: Bacillus sp. ISL-77; assembly: GCF_018613105.1. Taxonomy (NCBI): domain Bacteria; kingdom Bacillati; phylum Bacillota; class Bacilli; order Caryophanales; family Bacillaceae; genus Bacillus; species Bacillus sp. ISL-77. The sequence continues at coordinate 94,465 of NZ_JAGGQY010000002.1, read as the reverse complement.
GTAAAAACATCGGGTGCCCCTAATAATCTGCTAGACAAAATTTTGCATGATGAGGTGATCGAACCTTACGATGAAGGAAAATGTATGTCTGGGTCTACAGATGTCGCGGATGTTTCATGGAATATCCCGACAGCGCAATTTACAACAGCTTGTGCACCAATTGGGACGCCCGGACATTCTTGGCAAAATGTTGTCGCCGTAGGATCCACTATTGGTCAAAAAGGAATGATAACTGCTGCTAAGGTGATTGGTCTAAGTGTTGTGGAATTAATAGAGAATCCTAGTTTGGTCGCCCAGGCACAAGATGAATTCAGGAACGAAATAAAACATAAAGGGGGCTATGTGTCTCCATTACCTGACGGGATTAACCCACCAGTTCCATCTATTTAGAACCATTGTTTTTATAAAAAAATAAACTATTTCCCGAAAGGAGATTTATGATGAATAATCAAAATCTAAACGATTTAAGAAATGAAACAAAAAATGCTATTTCAAGTGCCATTGAATGGTTAAAGGAATATTTAACATTCCCGACTATTTCTGCACAAAATACAGCCATTCCAGAAACGGTCCGTTTTGTTGTGAAAATGATTGAAGAGGCAAAAGGGGAAGCCGAGGTTCTTGATGATTTAGGCGGCAACCCCGTCATTTATGGTTTTTTTCCAGCAGGAAGTAATGGTGATTCGACGAAAACTTTACTCTTTTATAACCACTATGATGTGCAGCCACCCGAACCACTTGATGAATGGATCTCTGAACCCTTTCAGCCTACGATTAGGGAGGGGAAATTATTCGCTAGAGGGGTTGCCGATAATAAAGGAGATTTGATTGCTAGATTAACAGCGATTAAGGTATTACAAAAAACGCAGGGAGGATTGCCCTGCAACATTAAATTTTTAATTGAAGGGGAAGAGGAAATTGGCTCCCCGAATCTTACACCATACCTTGAAAAATATCGTGATCGCTTTAAGGCTGACGCCTGTATTTGGGAATTTGGAGGAAAGGACGAACAAGACAGAATCAGCATGGTTGCCGGCATTAAGGGGATGGCTTATTTAGAGCTGACTTGTGCTGGTGCCGATATAGATATGCATTCTTCTGTTGGAGCGTATGTAGATAATGCGGCATGGAGATTAGTCCAGGCGCTTGCTACAATGAAAAATCAGCAAAATGAAATTTTAGTAGAGGGTTTCTTTGATGGCATTGAGGAGCCTTCCGAAGCAGTAAAACAATCTGTCCGTTCCTTGCCATTCAACGTGGAGGCTGTATCGAACCTTTATGGATTAAAAAGGCCGCTTATTACAGCAGCAAAAGGACAAGACCCAAGGGCCGCAATGGTCTTACATCCAACCATGACAATTTGTGGATTAATAAGTGGATATACTGGAGAAGGGGCGAAAACAGTTCTTCCTAAAGTGGCAAAGGCGAAAGTGGATTGTCGTTTGGTACCTGGTCAAGATCCAAATCATATACTTAGCTGTATTCAAAAGCATTTAGAAAAGCACGGATTTTATGATATCGAGGTCACCCTTGTAAATGGGCAGAAGGCCTACCGGTCTGACTTTAGTCACCCATTTATCTCTCATGTCATGGAAACGGCCACAGAAGTGTACCAAAAGGAAGGGATTTTAGCCCCTAATTCTGCTGGCACCGGTCCGATGTTTGAATTCGGTAAACAGCTTCAGCTGCCAATCGTTAGTACAGGGGTGGGCTGGGTTGGATCAAAGGCACATGCCCCAAATGAATCTATCAAACTACAAGATTTTGAAAACGGAATCGTCCATATGGCTTATATGCTTCTAGGCTTCCCTGAGTCGTTAAACGCTTCCCAGGAGAAACTAGAAGGCATAAAATAATCCTGTTTTCAAAGAAAGCAATGTTCTCCATTGAGAGAACATTGCCTTTTTATTATATGGAAGAAAACCTACCACAGAATTTTCCAGTAAGATAGAAACCGTTTACTTTATGAAAAGAAAGGGAAAGAAAGCGCTTATTTTTTAATTTTAATATTCTAAATTGTCAGAATAATAGATTGACGCTTGGAAAATTCTTCATTATACTCAGTGACATAAAGGTTACATGTCATATTAAATAACATCAAATGTAATCTAGTAACATCATAAAAGGTAAACGGAGGGATTTTTATGATTAAGGATTGGCATTTTCAATTGGAAGAAATGTACGAGCAGATGGTAGTGTGGAGACGGTATATGCATGAAAATCCAGAACTGTCATTCCAGGAAGTGCACACACCTAAAATGATTGCAGAAATTTTATCTGACTTTGGAATTGAGGTAAGAACTAGTGTTGGCGGAAGAGGGGTAGTCGGGTTGATTAGAGGGGCGAAGCCGGGGAAAACCATTGCCCTTAGAGCAGACTTTGATGCCCTTCCGATTCAGGATGAAAAGGAAGTTCCTTATAAATCCAAAGTACCAGGTGTGATGCATGCCTGTGGTCATGATGGCCATACAGCCACATTACTCGCGGTGGCAAAGGTGTTAAGCGAGAATCGTGAACAGTTATCCGGAAATGTCGTGCTGCTTCACCAGCATGCGGAAGAATTAGCACCGGGCGGAGCGATCGCGATGATCGAGGATGGTTGCTTAGATGGAGTGGATGCGGTGTTTGGAACACATCTAGCATCGGGTGCACCGCTCGGCACTTATTTAGTCAAAAACGGTTATACCATGGCTGCAGCAGATGCCTTTAAAATCAAGATCCAGGGTAAGGGTGGACATGGATCCTCACCGCATGAAACCATTGATGCCATCGCAATCGGCGCACAAATAATCAACCAGCTCCAATACATCGTGAGCAGACGGGTCAATCCACAACATTCCGCCGTTGTATCAGTCGGTTCCTTCCATGCAGGAAATGCATCGAATGTCATCGCAGATTCAGCCGTGTTAACCGGAACGATCCGATCGTTTGACAAAGACGTAAGAGTTCAAATCGAAGAAGAGTTCAGAACGATGGTGAGTGGCGTATGTTCCGCATTCCATGCTGAATATGAAATTGAATATAACAACGGTTATCCGGCTCTGTATAATCATGAGCGTGAAACTGAAGTTTTTAAAGATATCGTGAAAAATACATTAGATGAAGGCATGCTTGTAGATATGAACCCAATCATGGGTGCTGAAGATTTTGCTTACTATTTGCAGGAAAAACCAGGGATGTTCTTTCATACAGGTGCACGAAATGAAGAAATAGGAGCCGCCTACCCACATCATCATCCAAAGTTTGATTTCGATGAAAAAGCGATGATCTATGCTGGGAAAGCACTATTAAGCATTGTCCATCAATATACGGTAGAGAACGTGGAACAGATTCTCGAGGAACCTGCTTATTAAATCCAAGTTAGAAGAAGTTTAAGAATTTACCTGATTTTAAGCAGGGCAAGGGGTGAGGAAGATGTCCAACAAAATAATCGAAGTAGAAAATTTACAAACCGCATTTATGGCTGAAAAAGGAGAATTGATTTCGGTTGACGAGGTTACTTTCAACCTGGAGCCTGGAGAAACGATTGGGATTGTAGGTGAATCGGGCTGCGGGAAAAGTGTTACATCCTTGTCGATTATGAGATTGCTAGGGAAAAATGGTTACATAAAAAATGGTTCGGTTAAGATGAATGGCAAAGAATTAAACAAGCTAACAGAAGCCGAAATGAGACAGGTTCGCGGGAATCAGATCTCGATGATTTTCCAGGAACCCATGACTTCCCTGAACCCTGTTTATACCATTGGTAACCAGATGATTGAAGGGATCAAGCTACATTTAAAAAAGAGTACAAAGGATGCTAAAGAATATGCAATTGATATGCTGAAGCAAGTAAAAATCCCGCGGGCTGAGGAAGTGATGAATGAATACCCACACTCATTATCGGGGGGAATGAGACAAAGGGTCATGATTGCGATGGCCCTGTCTTGTAAACCTAAGCTGCTCATTGCCGATGAGCCGACGACAGCCCTTGATGTGACCATCCAAGCACAAATTTTAGAATTGATGAAAGAACTGAGAGAAGAATCCGATACCGCGATTATGTTAATCACTCATGATTTGGGCGTGATCGCTGAGATGGCAGATAAAGTCCTTGTCATGTATGCGGGGCAAGTGGTGGAAGAAGCGGATGTGTTTACGTTATTTGATGAACCGAAGCATCCCTATACAAAAGGATTAATTGAGTCGATTCCTCACCTTGAATATGAAGAGCATAAACGGCTTTATTCCATCCCAGGGATGGTACCAACCTTACAGCATATGCCTAAGGGGTGCAGGTTCCACACGAGGTGCCCATATGCTACTGAAAAATGTCTGCATGAAAAGCCTCCTCTTTCTTCTATTAATAAGGAAAAAGTTCATAAAGTCAGATGCTGGTTAGTGGAAGAAGAAGAGCATTTGACAAACGCGAAATCGATCGAGGAGGTTCAGGTATGAGTGTTACAACGGTTGAGACGAACATTGAAGATGTAAAAACAGTGCCTGATGTACCCTTGTTAGAGGTTCATAACCTTAAAAAATATTACCCTATTAAAAAAGGGATTATTCCCCGGACGGTCGGGCATGTAAAAGCGGTCGATGGTTTAAACTTCAGCCTCTATCCAGGAGAAACGCTTGCACTTGTAGGAGAATCCGGTTGCGGCAAATCGACCACGGGCCGGGCCATTGTGAAACTCGACTCTCCAACTGAAGGGAAAGTCATTTTAGAAGGAACCGATTTATCGAATATCAGTGGATCCGAACTAAGAAAAACCCGCACGAAAATGCAGATGATCTTTCAAGATCCCTACTCATCCTTAAATCCGAGAAAGAGGATTGGAGATCTTCTTTCGGAACCACTGCTCGCCCATAAACTGGCAGATAAAGAGGAGGTGGATCGAAAAGTAAATGAAATGCTTGAAATCGTAGGATTAACAAAGCTGCATCGAAGCCGTTATCCGCATGAATTTTCCGGAGGTCAAAGGCAACGGATTGGCATTGCCAGAGCGCTTATATTAAATCCAAAGCTGATCATTTGTGATGAACCGGTATCCGCCTTAGACGTTTCCATCCAGGCACAAGTATTGAATCTACTAAAAGATTTACAAAAAGAGTTTCAGCTTACCTATCTTTTCATCGCACATGGTTTAGGTGCTGTCAAATATATTAGTGATCGGATTGCGGTCATGTATTTAGGGAAAATTGTTGAACTTGGTCAAACAGAAGATATTTTTAAGAAGCCGAAACATCCCTATACACAAGGTTTACTGAGTACCTATCCCATTCCAAATCCACATATGCGGAACAGGGAACGAGTCTTAGTGAAAGGGGATGTTCCTAGTCCGGCCAACCCTCCTAAAGGGTGCAGTTTTCATACAAGATGTCCGATTGCTCAAGACATTTGTGGTGTGCAAACCCCGGAATTAATCGGTCTTCAACATCAAACAGCTTGTCACTTTCCATTAATGTAAACGAGGAAGGAGGGATCCTATGGTCCAGTATATTATCCGAAGAATTTTGATCGCTATCCCTGTCTTGTTTGGCGTAACGATCTTTAACTTTTTAATTATTAATCTGGCACCAGGAAACCCAGTCGACATGTATGTAAGTCCGGATGTAACGGCTGCAGACATTGAGATTAAGAAAGAAGCTCTTGGATTAAATGATCCAATCTATATCCAATATTGGCACTGGTTGGGGAATTTGCTTAAAGGTGATTTTGGTTTCTCTTACTCCACCTATGAGCCGGTTACGAATATGATTTTCGAACGATTGGGTCCAACCCTTATCCTGATGGGGTCTGCCTTAATCATTGCGTATCTGATTGCCATTCCAATCGGAATTCTAAGTGCAACAAAACAATATTCATGGATCGATTACTTGACGACTACTTTTTCTTTTCTTGGCGTATCGATTCCACACTTCTTTATGGGTTTAGGTGCGATTTATGTCTTTGCGATTATGTCGCAGATCTTACCGACTGGCGGCATGAATACACTTGGCGGTACTGGGGGATTTTCGGATACGTTATCTCATTTGATTATGCCCGCTATCGTCCTTGGGACAGGAATCGCAGGAAGTATGGTCCGCTATGTTAGGTCCAGTATGATCGAAGTACTGGGACAGGATTATTTACGGACGGCAAGAGCGAAAGGCTTAGGCGAATTTATTGTTACTAATAAACATGCGCTGAGAAATGCACTCATCCCGATTATAACGATCATTGGTTTGGATATCCCTCTTTTAATTGGAGGAGCCGTGGTCACAGAACAAATATTTCAATGGCCTGGACTTGGACAATTAACCATTCAATCCATCGGTTCACGGGATTATTCGGTGTTAATGGCCATTAACCTGATGGCTGCTTTCATGGTTCTTTTCTCAAATCTGCTTACCGACATCCTTTATTCCGTTGCGGATCCAAGGATTAAGTACAACTAATTTTCGGAAGGAGGAGGTTAAGGTGTCACTAGCAACTAAAATGGCAGGAATTCCGGTAGTCAATGATCTGAATCTCGACGTAAAACAAGAGGTGGGAAAAGAGGAAAGCTACTTAAGGGTCATTAGAAAAAAGTTTTTCAAACATAAACTAGCTGTTTTTGGACTAATTGTTTTCAGTTTAATCGTTTTAATGGCATTATGCGCTCCTCTTTTGGCACCTCAGAGTCCTTATGCTGTTAACGGGGAATTTGCTGATCAGCCTTCAGCTGAACATTTATTGGGGACAGACCAAGTGGGGCGGGATTTGTTAAGTAGATTGATTTATGCATCTAGGGTCTCCTTCGCTGTGGGTATCGGAGCGGTTGCTATTTACGTCGTAATTGGCACGATCCTCGGCGCTGTTGCTGGATACTTTGGAAAATGGGTGGATATGGTTATTATGCGTCTAACGGATGTGTTTATGTCCTTTCCTTATCTTATGGTCATCCTTGTCCTTGTCAGTATCATGGGACCAAGTCTCCTTAATATTATTCTTGTCATCGGATTATTGGGCTGGCCGTCGGTTGCCCGCATTGTTCGAGGCAGCGTCCTGATCATTAAAGAGATGGACTATGTGAAAGCGGGGGTTGCATTAGGATTACCTTCCTGGAAGATTCTCTTTCAACATATTTTGCCAAACTGTTTAGCACCTATTTTAGTCAATGCAACGTTTGGAATCGCCTCTTCGATTATATTAGAAGCCTCCTTAAGTTTCCTTGGAATGGGAGTACAGCCGCCAACGGCCAGTTGGGGAAATATGCTAAATGAAGCCCAGTCGCTAACTGTATTAGCCACGCAGCCTTGGTTATGGTTACCTCCTGGTTTAATGATTTTATTAGCTGTTCTATCCATTAATTTTATGGGCGACGGATTGCGCGATGCCATGGATCCAAAAAATTTAAAATAATTAATTAAAAAAAGAGATCAATTAGGGGGACATTATGGGTTATCTAAAGAGAACAGTAAGCTTATCCGCTATCGTCTTATCATTGGCTTTAACAGCATGCTCAGGTCAGAGTAAAACTTCTTCCACTGCTTCAACTGGTCAAACATCAGGCAGCAAAACCATGTATCTGGGAATGGTTAATCCGCCGATTAACTTCAGCACGATTAATTCCTCCGACATCGCTTCAGGTTTTATTGAAAAGTTTATGTTTGATTCCTTTTTAGAAATGACAGGTCCGCAAGAGTTTGTCCCAAAATTGGCGGATTCCTTTGAAACGACTGATAACCAAACCTTTACAATCAAGTTGAATAAGAATGCGAAGTGGTCTGATGGGAAGCCAGTTACAGCTGAGGATGCCGCTTTTACCTTTAACTTAATTGCAAATCCAAAGGTTGAAACCACTGTAGGCACCTATATCTCCGTCTTTGAAGGTCTTGATGGTACAGGCAAGTTAAAAGAAGGACAAACTCAAATTTCTTCGGTAAAGGTTATCGATCAACAAACAGTAGAATTTAAAACGAAAACACCTGTTGATCCGAATATGATTAAGGAACAACTGGGCTCAAAATTTATGATTCTGCCAAAACATGTTTTAGAGAAGATTGCGCCAGCTGATTTATCGAAGGATCCATTCTTCACCAAACCAACGGTCACCAATGGCGCCTATAAGTTTGTTCAATATAAAAAGGATCAATATGTCGAATTTGTAAGTAATCCAGACTATTATTTAGGAAAACCAAAGACGAACAGCCTGTTTGTTAAAATTATGCCTGCTCCAAACCTCGTGGCCCAACTTCAGACAGGAGAGCTTCATATGAACGTGGCTGCAGGAATCGGAAAGATTCCGGCTCAAGACTATGAAACTGTTGAAAAGTTTAATAATGTAAAAACGAAAGAGGAGCCAACGATCGGTTTTCAAACGATGATGTTTAATACAACAAAAATAACAGATGCCAAAGTACGTCAAGCGCTTGCTTACGCCCTCGACCGTGAAAAATTCGTAGATAAGCTATTAAAAGGAAAAGGGGAAATAGTAGATGGGCCGTATACTTCGGTCAGCCCTTACCTTGATAAGGATTTAGAAAAATTCACCTACGATCCGGAAAAAGCAAAACAATTATTGAAGGAAGCTGGCTGGGACTTTAACCAGTCCCTTCAATTAGTAGTCCCAATCGGTAATAAAGTCCGTGAGCAGTCCGCGGATATTATTACCCAGAACCTAAAGGACGTGGGAGTAAAGGTTAAAGTCACAACGTACGATTTCCCGACCATTATGCAAAAAGGAAAAGCCGGAGAATTTGATTTGTTATTAATGGGCTTTACCTTTACTTTGGATCCAGAAATATCAACTCTTTATAGTAAGGCTGGTTCCTATAACTTTATGAGATATAATAATCCAAAGTCAGATGAGCTACTGTTAAAAGGACAATCAGAAGCTGATCCAGAAAAGAGAAAAGAAATTTATAATCAGCTGCAAGCAATTTGGGAGAAAGATGTTCCGATCATTTCACTTTATTCAGATTATGATTTCGCAGCCATTTCTAAACAAGTACAATTTGGAGAGCCTAAGATATTCGGATTCCATAATAAAATTCAGGATTGGTCCCTTGTTGGAGCAGAATAAGTAATCGAGATATCTTTAAAAAAATTGTTAATTCTTAATTATTTAGGGTGTCCTTTAAAATAGGGGCACCCCTTTTTAGCAATAAGAGTGATCATGAAGGCATCATCTTAAAACTAGATGATGCCTTAACATATGAATACATATAGATTTTTTAAGAAAGATAAACTATATATTTTTTATTTGACGTGACAGGTAGTGGCCAAGTTGTATTACTTGAAGCCAATCATGTCTTTTTGTATAAAATAAAAATAGAAAAAACTAGAAAAGGTGAGACCATGAGTCAATTATCCGAGTTGTTATCCAATCAACACAATCAAAATGTCGAGGATTTAAAAGAGTTGCTCCGGATTCCAAGCATCAGTTCCTTATCTGAGCATAAAGAGGACATTCAAAAAGCGGCTTCATGGATTGCCAATAAATTAGAAAGCATTGGAATGGATCATGATGAAATCGTCCAGACAAAAGGTCATCCGATAATCTATGGGGACTGGCTTCATCAGGAAAACGCTCCAACAGTCTTAGTATACGGCCATTATGACGTACAGCCAGTTGACCCTGTTCATTTGAATATGTCTCAAGATGAAGAGAGTTGGTTCGCTGAATGGAAAGAAGAAATGGAAAGAGACCATTCAGTTTCTATTGATTATTTAGGTGAAGACTTTTATAAAAAGGAATTAATAAAAGAAAAAAACACATATATTAGGAATGAATATTTCCAACATCAGATTAATAATATACTCAATCAAATAAAATAACGCCTGGAATTAACATCACCTAAACAAACTCATGAAGAGAATTTGTTTGAAAAAGTAATAGAGAAGTTTGATGAAGATAAGTTTTATCTTTTTAATAGTCTTTTAGAATCAAATCAATTTGCACATTCAGATAACATAACACATTATTATGAATTTATTAGTTGGGCAACAAAACCATCACGGTCGTTTTTAGATGAAGATGTTCAATTTAGTTTTTTATATTTTATTTGTGAATTCGAAAAGGTATTAGATTTTATTGATAATAATTTCTTCTATAATAATGATGTAGCAGATGGAATTGTTTTTTTAGCACCTCATTTTAAAAGTGATAAATATGATAAATACAGAGAACTTAGAGAACATTTATACAAACTTTGTGAAGACCTAAAATATTACTATGAAAACTTTTCAAATCAAGCCAAAAAAAGAATTTTTTTGAGATAAAGAGTTACTTATTTCAAAAAAAAACACACATAACAGAATATTATTAAAATAAATAAATGATTGATAAAAGATAATCACTATACGATAATAAAACTGTGTAGATATACTTTAGAAACGTTGATATATAGCAATTTAGAAGGGGCTGAATGGGGTACTGGTGTCCTCCACAGTCTTCAAAACTGCTTGAGACCTGCGTGCCAGGTCTGGTGGGTTCGATTCCCACGCAGACCCGCCAACCTAATAATATCAAGGATTCTTGAGAATTCTTTCTGAGGCTGAGATGCTAGAAATCATTTATGCTTTAGCTAAATGTCATAGTTACAATATTGAAAAGGTATAAGAGGTACGACAAAAGAATGCAGAAAAAACAAGGGGATTCGAAGAGAAAATTTTCTTAATTGAATTTTGAAGATTAATAATTCTTGAATAAGTGAATCCACCATATTTGATACTACCAAGACCTGAGAGCTGCCAAAGCTCTCTTTTCTTTTTCCATTATTAGGCACTTTAAATAAATTATGTACGTTTATCAAAATTTGGTAAAATAAACTAATAAGTTTATTTATTCAAATTCCGGAGTGATTTTATTTGATAGAAAATATCGTAGTTGAACTTACTAAAAGGTTAAGACTTGTAAAAACATTAAGTACAGAAAAAGTAAATAAAATAATCAAGTTTGACGATAAAGGCATTTATGTTGAAACAGAATCTTCTAGGAGTAAATTTCAAAATGGTGAAAAACAGGATCCGTATGAGTTTATATCATTTGAGTTTATACTGGAAGGTTGGCGTGAGTTTGTAAGTGCTCGGCAGGGTGTTGCCAATGATTTTAAGAAGACGAGGGGAAGAACTTCATTCTTAATGGCTTTATTTTCTAACCTCCCATTTGTTGAGGCATCCATTAGTGGAAGGACAACCATTTTATCTTTACGAGAATTTCAAACAGATGAACTACCCAATGTCCAATACCAAAATGTAAAAGGGTTTTTGGATGAAGTAATTACAGGTGCATATGATCCAACACAATTGAACGAACAGTTTGACGGCAACTTATATCGAGTAAAGGCAAGAAGTAGACAAGATGCTCGATTGCTTGGTTTTATTAATGAATTAAACGAAGCAAATCATTTCCAGTTAGCTGAATATATTGAAGTAGAAAATAAAGATCAATACATAAAAAGAATTCTATTAAATCTTGGTTATTTCAGGGCCATACTTATTTGTTTAGATCTCCTTAGAAATTATTCGAAAAAGGAGAAGAAGGTTGCTCTTGAAGAGATAGGGATGCTGATTGTTCGTAATTCTCGTGGTCACAATTTAATGGTGGATTCAGTTGCAAAAGAAAGAACAAATTATCTGCTTTTGTGGTTAGAAAACACCCAATTAATTGACCAAGACTGGATCCCTACTGAAAATTTCTTTGATACTATTAGCTTAAAGGAGCAGGTAATGGTGAGCGATATAAGAAGTAGTCTTTTAAAAGTAATGAATGAATACCTTGATGCAAAACGTGAAGGTTTTGGGAGTCAACCGCTTGGAGCCTTTGTTCGAAATACGATTCCTTCGGAGTTTTATCAACTATCTTTTATTGATTCAGCAGAGTATTTAGTAATAGGATCAGTTGGTCAAGGAAATTGGGCCTCTGTACCTTGGGTGGCCATTATGAACCGGAAAATTACAGTTTCTACGCAGAGAGGGTATTACATTGTTTATCTGTTTAGTGAGGATATGAAAAGTGTCTATCTTACACTCGCCCAAGGTGTTACGGAAACTTCCAAGGATGAAATGGAGCGAATAAAGGATGAGATTCGTGAGTCCATTCCTGAAACCAGTAAGGTACGAAAGGATGACAACTTCAGTCTAGGAATCAGTTCGAAGGCTAGACAATATGCTTTATCAACAGCAGCTTATATCCCATACTACATAGAAAACTTGCCAGATGAAAATACATTTGTGACTGATCTACAGGAAATGGTCAACATCTACGAACATTATATTTCGCTTAAAAATGGGTACAAAACGACAGAGTCGATCAAAACCGAAGATTACATAGTGCGTGAAACAGAAACAAAGAGTCTTAATGATAAAGAGCTCATCGACCATATTTACTCCTACATAAGAAGCAAAGGCTTTTTATACAAAAGAGAAGAGGTGATCAACTTATTCCTATCGATAAAAACCAAACCATTCGTGATTCTCTCAGGGATTTCCGGAACCGGGAAAACAAAGATGGTCCAATGGTTTGCTGAGAGTGTGGGAGCAACGGAAGAGAATGGTCAGTTTTCTTTGATACCGATTCGCCCTGATTGGAATGATGGTTCCGATGTATTAGGATATGTTGATATTAAGGGTGAATTTAAAGAGGGGCCACTGACGAAGGTGATTAAGAGAGCGGTAGATCACCCAAACTTACCCTACTTTGTTCTACTAGATGAAATGAACTTGGCAAGGGTAGAGTATTATTTTAGTGATATTTTAAGTGTAATGGAAAGCAGAAAATGGAAAGACGGAAAGATGGTTTCGTCGAATTTATTATCACAGGAAATAGCTAGTGCTGATCTCAAGCTTCCGAATAATCTGTATATCATCGGGACCGTCAATATGGATGAAACGACTCATCCGTTTAGTAAAAAAGTATTGGACCGTGCAAACACAATTGAATTTAATCGAGTCGAACTCGGAAATCTCGCTTTCTTAAATGATTTAGATGATGTAGAGCCTCTTGTTATCGGACACGATTCCTTTGCCTCTAACTATCTTCATCTTAAGGATGTTTATCAAGGGAACACTTCTTTAGTAGAACGGGTAACGAAAGAGTTGGTGACTATGAACCAGTCTCTTAAAAAGACGAATGCGCATGTTGGATACCGTGTTCGTGATGAGATTTGCTTTTATATGGTATATAACGAAAAGGCAAAATTAATGACCTTTGAAGAAGCATTGGACCATTGTATTTTACAAAAGGTATTAGCACGGATTGCAGGTAGTGATTCAGAGGTAGATCAATTGTTAAGGGAGCTATATTTACTTTTCACTAATAAACAGTATGAAGAAGATCACGATGTGACCGAATTGGATCTTGTGAGTGCAAAATATCCTCATAGTGCAGCAAAGGTTGCCGAAATGATTAGGAGGTTAGTAGATGGCTTCACTTCCTTCTGGATCTCGTGAGGATGTTGAATTAGTTCAGATTGAAACAGATGATTTATCTCTGATCATAAAAGGAAAACCGTATCATGAACGGTATGAAGGATTAAAGCAATATCGAAATATGGACTATCATGATGTCATGAAATTTTCCGTGCACGGTGAAGGCATTCAAGAAATCAAGGTATATGATATAAATCAACAACAGCTTGTACAGCCAATGGAGCTAAGGCCAATCTTTTTTGAAAATGGAATTTATCAGCTTATCGTTATGCCGAAGACCGGTCAAGAATTAACCTTTTATCATGAGCACCCGCTTTTAAGAAAATCGATTTCAGCTTTGAAAATTGGCCAACAGTCGATGTTGATGGGGAATCTTCAATTTCAAAATGAAGTCGGATTTACGACGTTTGAAATCAGAAACAATAGCCAGAAGATATTGGAAGTAACGTTAGAAATCTATCCTTCCAAGCTAGATTATAAAAATGATTACAAAAAGCTAGTTGAAGAAGTAAATGATGAGATTTATAACCTCGCTTATCATTTCATCCGGAAAACTTATTTAGGCGCAAGATTGAAGCTAGAAGGAAAACCTTCTAGATCTGAGTTTTATCGGCTAATTAGTCTGCATTTTCAAAAGTTTTTACAAGCTGTTTCTCGAATTGAGCAGCAGCCACATCATAAGCTAGAAAAGACATATGAAAAGGCAAGAGGGGATCAGTTAAGGAAGCTTGATTCCACTAGTCGGAATTATTTACGAAAACGTTCGAATTTATTTGTTGAAGTAGAGAATGGAATTTCCTTTAAAAAAAAGAATCTCATGCCTTTAGAAGGGTTACGAATCAAGAAGGAGTTAACCTACGATACAGTTGAAAATAGATACGTCAAGTGGATGATAGGGAGATTAATTCATAAGCTCAACGATTTACTTGAGTCCATACTAAATTTGAATAAAAGGACCTTAGAGGATCCAGATCCTGATTTGGTGGAAAGGATCAAAAAGATGACCCATCAGCTTCAAGCAAGGGTGAAAAATTCTTTTTGGTCGAATATTGGAAGCTTAGATCGGTCAGTGATGAGTTTGGTGTTGCAAATGGCCCCGGGCTATCGAGATGCCTTTCAAATTTACTTAACCGTTTCAAAGGGGTTGGTGCTTGAAGGGAAAATTTATCAAATGTCTGTGAAGGATGTAGCAACACTTTATGAATATTGGACTTTCCTTAAGCTCGGGCAAATTCTCGGTCGGAAGTATAAACTAGTGAGTCAAGACATTGTCCAAGTAAATCGTGAGGGGTTATTTGTTAATCTTGAAGCAAACCGTATAGCAAAGCGTGTTTTTAAGCATCCAATTACGAATGAAGAAATTGTCTTGACCTATCAAAAATACGAAGGTGGCTTACCGACTCTTCCACAGAAACCTGATACAATGTTAAGCATTCGGAAAAAGGGGAAAGACTACACCTTTAACTATATATTTGATGCAAAATACAGAATCGATTATGCCCAAGCTGATAGCTACTATCAAAAACGATACAAAACACCTGGCCCGATGGAAGATGATATCAATACGATGCATCGCTATCGAGATTCGATTGTGGCTTCGGAAGTTGATGGCCCTTATGAAAGAACTGCATTTGGAGCGTATGTTCTCTTTCCGTGGTTTGATGAACAATCTTATCAAGAACATCATTTTTATCAAAGTATTAATAAAGTTAATATTGGTGGACTACCATTTCTACCGAATGCCACCACCTTAGTGGAACAATTTGTGGAGAGGTTGATCGATACGGGGCCAGAGGAAATTCAGAAGGAAGGAATACTTCCTCGAGGGACACTAGCAGAATGGAAATCAAGTCTAGATGAGACGGTTCTAGTAGGGCTTGTATCAAATAAGGAAGATTATGATCTTTTTATTAAAGAAGGCTACTATTCAATTCCTGTTGAGAAGCTTAAAAGAGGTTGGCAGCATGCGAAATATGTGGCTTTGTACGTTAAAAGTGGCGTTAATGCAGAAAATGGTGTTCTGGTATATGGGAAAATTCAAGAGGTCCAGCCTGCAAGAGCTAGTGAAATTGAATTAATAAGGTTTAAAGTGGCTTATTGGATGAACCTTAATCCTATTATCAAGCCAGTCCATTATGGAATTTCTAAATATGTACTTACAACACTCAGCGTCTTAAAGGAAGCAACAGAGCTTCCTGAATTGTTTATGAAATCTAAAGAAGAAATGATTATATGGAGAATACTGAGAAGGGTGTCGGATCGGATTAAACTAGATTTAGATGATTCGGAACTTGATCATGCCTCTAGCGTAATGGAATACCGGATAAAAGGGATGAAGGTAATCATGCACAAGTCAGAGAGAAACATTGTATTTGTCAAGAATGATGTAAAGAAGGAAGTTCCCTTTGAAGATCTAGAGAAGAATCCTACTGGGGTTTTTAAAGTGTTGATGGGGATCATGTCCGATGGCATGTCTTAGGCTCTTTCAAGTGAACTAAGACATTATTGGAACTGTGATATTAGAACACTCTTTATGAAAGGTGAATTCTATGTCTAAATATGCCTTAATTAGCTGTACAAAATTAAAAAGAGATTATCCTTGCTCTGCTCAAGAAATGTACATAGAATCTCAATTATTTAAAAAAGCAATCGCATATATCAGCAAACAAAATTACGATAATTGGTTTATTTTATCCGCTAAATATGGATTGCTTAATAAAGAAACAGTAATTGAACCATATGATGTAACTTTAAATAAAATGAATTCGTCACAACGCAAAGAATGGTCAAAAGAAGTATTTGATCAACTAATAAAATTGGAGCCACTCCAATTAGACTTTTATGCTGGAAAAAAATATAGAGAATACCTTATTCCGCTTCTAGAAAATAGTGGGATTCAATATGAGATACCACTTGAAGGAAAAGGGATAGGAGAGCAGCTGAAATTTTATAAAGACCAACTAGATTCATAAAAATAGCTTTATAACAAGAACTAAATAAACCCCGAATCCTTTAGTGGATCGGGGAATTTTTCTTTTGTAATACATTATGAACTATTAAAGCATATCTATTTTTTCTTCAATACACCCTTTTTCACAAGATTAATAATGTTAGTGAAACTTGGCAATGATTTTCACCAAAGCATGAGAAACAAGAACAATCCCAAATATCAAGTGTACGTTATGGTGGATACGCAAAAGTTAAGGAAAGATTTGGTGCAGTTATCAGGTCAAACCTACATTGAAGGGTATGAAGGGTATTATGGGGAAATATAGAAGTGCCATCGTTATCGTTATTGCCACTCTAGTCTTGGGCATTGGGTACTATGTATCTACTAGTTTGCTAGGATCAAAGGAAGCGGTTAAACACGTTGAAAAAAACGAAGAAAAGGACGTCATTGAAACATGGACCCCTACTGATGAAGCTTCGGAAGAGGATGAAGTAATTGAAACGCAAGTGGAAACAGAATTTCCAGAAGGTATCACTGAAGCTGAAATTCAAGACGCGATCCATTCCATGAGTCATTCTAAGGTATATGCTTCGGAGAAATGGAGTGATTTAGAACCAACTCAAGAAAGAATTGATCAATTACTTGATGCGGTTAAACGAGATCAGAACGGTATAGATCACAGTGATCTATACATAGGCATCTTAGAGAAATGGCAAGTGGGTGATTTTAGTAAAGCGGTTTCAGACCATAATAAAATTTGGGAGCTTCAAGGAGGTTCAGTTGGAGAAGCAACCAGATTGCTTACTAAAGAAGAGGAGACAGAGTATCGAAAAGAGCGCTTTAACGAGTTTTAAGATGTCGATTTAGACTTGGATGTCCCTTTGTGTTTCCATTTTAATCTATTTTTTGATGAAGTCTCAAAACTGCAAGCTTGTAAACAGCGTTTCATCAGCTCAAAATAATAATTGAAGGATCTGGCTACGTGGCAGATCCTTTTTTCTTAATTTCCATAATATAACTGACTCCCCTTTCTTCATACCTGAATAGGATATATTGTTCATAAAATATAGGAGGTTTATAGATTTGGATAATAAGAAAAAACCAAGTTTCTGGACTAGTTTCCTATTTAACAAGTCTCTCAAAAATGAAGAACAAGAAGATGGAGTAAAATATGTTAACCTCGGCAGTGAGACTACGTTAGTTAGAGTAGTGCAAACCGATCATGAAATCATTTTGCAAAGTAAGGATGATCAAACAGGTGAATGGGTAACCGAATATAAGAAAACGAAAATAGCCCCTAAAGATTATCGAATTTCTTCTGGCTATTTTAAGCTAGTTAAGCAAAATGTAGTGATTCTTTCTACCTGGATGGGAAGCGGTGGGTATT
This sequence comes from Bacillus sp. ISL-77, assembly GCF_018613105.1. Classification (NCBI taxonomy): domain Bacteria; kingdom Bacillati; phylum Bacillota; class Bacilli; order Caryophanales; family Bacillaceae; genus Bacillus; species Bacillus sp. ISL-77. The sequence continues at coordinate 76,750 of NZ_JAGGQY010000002.1, read as the reverse complement.
TAGATTATACAATCATCGGTAGAAGGAAAGGAAAAATTGTTGAATTGGCTGACACTGAAGGTGTTTATAAGGGAGACATCTTTTTTGAAGATGGCAAATTACTAGAGAAAAGTACAAATAGGTATTCCAAATGGGTCATCAAAGATGGCAGATTAATGTTGATTCCCTATAAAATTCCAAAGATTTCCGGTGCGCTTCAGATTGAATATTACCTTTTTCCAGACGGACGTGTAAAAGTTGAAAAAAACCATTATATTGTTCCAGTAGGAACAATCGTTCAATTTATCCGAGCCGATTTAAATGAAAGTCCCTGGCAAGGTTACTTTCACGAAGATGAACAATCGATTGAGATGATTGAGGATTTTCCTGACCTGGCACAAGCCTTTAAGATTGTTAAAAAAGGAAAGGTTGAAGGGAAGATCATTCCCGACTCACATAGAGATAAGGGGATTACAATTACAATAGTAGCAAAGTAATACACTTTTTTATACGTTATAGATACCCATTGTCCCTTTCTCGAATAGGATATATTGTTTCACAATATTTTGGCTTTAAGGAGGATAGTAGAATTGGAGAGACAAAAAAAATCAAAATTTTGGGATAGTTTCCTATTTAATAAGTCTATAAAGGACGAAAAACAAGAAGATGGTATTACCTATATAAACCTTGGTGGAGAGAGCAGTTCAGAAAGAGTGGTACAAACGCCTCAAGAGATCCTTTTACAGAGTAAGGATGAGAATACAGGAGAATGGGTTACAAAATATAAGGAAACGAAAATACACCCTAAAGAATATCGGATTACTTATGGCTTTTTAAGCCTAGTTAAACAAAATGTCTTGATTTTTTCCACCTGGACGGGTAACGGAGACTTTTTACATTATACAATCATCGGTAACTTTAAAGGAAAAATAGTTGAATTGGTAAGGTGCAATGATTCGGTATATAATGGAGACATATTTTTTGAGGATGGTAAACTTATACAGAAAAGTGCGAACAGGTATTCCAGGTGGACAGTTAAGAATGGACGCTTAGTTTTAATTCCTTATAGAGTTCCTAAGATTCCCAGTGCCCTTCAAATTGAATTTTATATTTCTTCGAATGGCAATATTAATGTGGCAAACAATCACTATACTGTGCCAGTAGGAACCGTTGTCCAATTTGTCCGTTCTGATTTCAATAAATATCCCGAACAAGGCTATTTCTACCAAAATGAACAATCACTAGATTTGGTTGAGTATCTTCCTGAGGAAACACAAGTTTTTAAGATTATTAAAAAAGGGAAAATCGATGGGAAAATCCGCTGCAACAGTAATTTGATACTGAGATTACCATCACAATTGATGCAGTTTAAATTATTCTGAACAAAGCTTAACAAATTAAACATACACAAAAAACCTCCAAAATTAATATTTTTGGAGGTTTTTCATACGAAAGTGTTTTAAACTGTCGATGAAGACTTGGATATCCCTTTGTTGTACCAATTTTATCTCATTCAATTGAGAAAAGACATTCACCTGTCAAATAAAAAATGCATGTAGAAAAAGTCCAAATGGAATTGTTGATTTGAAATACTGATACTCATAACCGTTTTGGACTTTCAGATTTGTGGTATACATCCAAAAAGGATAGGAGATGATCTTATGGATGAACCAAAACACAGCTATTTTATTAACATTCAATCTCACGAGATTTTTAGTGAACCTAATGGAGTGGAATGGGATTTTAAGATTGACGCAACGGAAAGTCAAGTTGCTGTCCTAGTACGGATGTTTGATAAAACCGATGAAACAGATTGGGAAAGTTATTTCCGAGCCCACATTCCTTATCTTGAATATCATCATCAGCACCAAAATAAAGAATATGTTCTACGAATTCTGCTGATCTATTCCTTACTATATTATTTGGGTGATGAAAAAACTCGTGCACATATTCGCGAAATGGGAATATTAAGTGAAGACTTTGTAAACGAACAGGCCATACTGGTACCGAGAATTTTGATTAATCAAAAATAGAGGTTATTTTAGTAGTTTAATATTTTAAAGTGATGGGGGGCTGCCCCCAATGCCCATAATAAGTTCCAATTTATACAAAAAAGACCTACTCTTTCTTGAATCGTATAGAAAGGTAGGTCTTATTATGTTGATACCATTAAAAAACACGATTTAATCATTCGTGATATAGGATACCTTCCTTTTAAGGTTTAAGCTGAAATTAATAAACGTGATCCCTATTATATCCCACGCCACGATTAAAAACCAATATTATTAATTATGTAAAGGATGATACTGGATCTTACACCCAATTAGATTTAAATAAAGTTTTGGAAATAAAATACTTTTTATTATGAATCTTCAGATTATTCAAAATTAACTATTGAATAAACACTACGATGTTGCTATTATTATGTAGAAGAGTGAACGTTCACTCTCTAAAAATGAAAGAAAAAAGTAGGTTTCTTATTCCTTAGGTCGATTGAATCATATTTGATGGAAGGGGGTCTATGGGAAGGAATTCTATCTAGTTTTATTTAATATTCTGTAGCGTAGCATGCTGAGTACCTGATGCCAAAAAATTGAATAAAGGGGGAAACTCTTGTGGAGAGAACAATTTCTATGGACGATCTACCGTTAAGCAAAACCCATATTAGGACAGCCATCTTTACAACAGGTGGAAAATTTTGCGATGGATATATTTTAGGTGTTATAGGTATTGCTCTTACATTGTTAGGTCCCCAAATGGAGTTAAGCTCTGTATGGTATGGGTTAATCGGAAGTTCTGCACTGATTGGTTTATTCTTGGGAAGTTTCTTCTTTGGATGGCTGACGGATAAAATTGGAAGGAAACCTATCTATCTAGTAACGATTGCTTTGTTTGTGGTGCTTTCCATTCCACAATTTTTCGTTACATCCCCAGAGCAATTGTTCATTCTTCGGTTATTGATGGGCATTATGATTAGCGCTGAATATGCGACAGGTGCGACGCTGCTGTCAGAGCTGCTTCCGAAAAAACAGCGGGGCACGGTTCTAGCGTGTTTGAATGCTATGTGGACTGTGGGCTTTGTGTTTTCTGTCATTATCAGTTATGCCATGCTATCGTTTGGAGGAGAAGAGGTTTGGCGTTGGATGCTGGCAAGTAGTGCTGTACCAGCTTTCCTTTTATTTGTCATGAGATTAGGAGCTCCAGAATCTCCTAGATGGCTCGTGAGCAAAGGGAGAATTGACGAAGCAACAGCAGTTGTGGACAAATTTTTTGGCAAACATGTCCGGATTGATGACCTCCGTCTTGAGGAAAACAAGAAGACAAATGTCAAAGAGTTATTTAATAGAAACTATCGAACACGAACGGCATTTGCTGGTTTATTTTGGGGCCTGCATGTCTTGCCTTATTTCGGAATGATGACTTTTACACCCATTGTTTTCACGAGCCTTAATATGGAGGACGGGTTTTTCAGTACCCTTATATCCAATCTCTTTCAATTGGCCGGGGCAGTGGTAGGGGTAGTGATTATGGATAAAATCTCGCGCAGAAGCTTTGCCATTTACTCTTTCTTTATCCTCGCTATTTCAATTGCATTGCTTGCCATTATTCCAAATCCATCCTCATTTATCGTTGTGGGATGTTTTGCCATTTACGTATTCGCTGCTTCTGGATCTGGCAATTTGCAAACCGTCTATCCAAGTGAGATTTTTCCTACTCACATTCGTTCAACGGGAGTAGGATTTGCCACCATGATCAGTCGGATTGGGGCAGCTGTAGGAACTTTTCTTTTACCGATCAGTTTAGATGTCCTTGGTATTAATATAACAATGGGAATTTTAGCTGGAATTTTATTGCTTGCTGCATTCATTTCAATTAAGTGGGCTCCAGAAACTAGGAATATTTCACTTGTGGAGGCTTCAAACGTGGCAACACCACTGTATAACGTGAACTTGAGGGAGGAAAAGGCTAGATGACAAAAAGAGTAGCAGTGATTGGGGTAGGATCAATTGGCAGTATGACACTCTGGCAATTAGCAAAGAAAGGTATAGAGGCGGTGGGATTTGAACAATTCGGAATCGCCCATGATCGTTCAGCTGCCGGAGGCGAGTCTCGTATGTTCCGGACAGCGTATATGGAGGGGGCTGAATATGTTCCATTGCTGAAAGAATCACGGGTTTTATGGGGTGATTTAGAGGCTGAAACTGGATACAATCTATTGACTCTAAACGGCGGACTTATGATCGGGCCGAAAGATTCCTACAAAATGAAAAACGTCATCAAAAGTACCCATGATTTTGATATCAGTCATGAGGTGTTAGATGCAGCTAGTGCAAACGTGCGATTTCCCCAACACAAACTTAACCCAGATGACATTATGGTACTTGATAAAGAAGCTGGTTTTATGAGACCCGAATTGGCTGTCTTTGCAGCAGCAGAAAGAGCGGAAGCACTTGGAGCCGTCATTCACCGCCATGCTGCTGTAGAGCAGATTGAAGAGTTGGAAGGCAAGGTTAGGGTTGTTGCTAATGGAGTGCCATATGATTTTGATCAAGTCATTGTTACAGCTGGACCTTGGACAACTAAACTATTTCCTGAATTAAAAGAGAATTTAACTCCTCGAAAGATTGTCATGACGTGGTATCCAACAGATAAAATGAATCAGTATGTGCCGAATGCTTTCCCTGTATTTGGAAGATGGGCAGAAGAGATTAGTTTTTTTGGGATTCCGACATTAGAGGGAACCATGGTCAAGATAGGGAGCATTGATACTTTTGGAGATGTAGAAGATCCAGACAACTTACACCGTGATGTTGCTCTTTCTGAGTTGAACAACATTAATCAGGCAGTCCGCAACTATATGCCAGACTTAAGACCAGATCCAGTCAGAATCAGTGTGCACATGGACGGCTATACAACGGATGAGCACGCTGTAGTCGGATTGGTTCCTGGGTTTAAGCGGACGTTTATTATGGGAGGATACTCTGGCCATGGATTTAAGTTAGCGCCTGTTATGGGTAAAATCGGATTAGATCTCATCGAAACAGGCAATACAAATTTTAATATTTCACACTTACGTCCAGAGCGATTTTTAAAAGTAAAAATGTAAGTTGAATAACTTTTCGAAGGGAGGAATCCCACTGAAGGATGCAAGGGTAGCGGTAATTGGGGTTGGTACAATGGGCAGTATGGCCATGTGGCAACTGGCACGAAAAGGAATTACATCTGTCATTGGATTTGAACAGTTTTATCTTGGACATGATCGCTCTGCAGCAGGAGGAGAATCAAGAGCATTTAGGACGGCCTATTTGGAAGGAAGCAAGTATGTTCCGCTCCTCATGGATTCCCGCCAACAATGGCGCGAATTGGAACAAGACACCAATACGGATCTCCTTACCTTGAATGGAGGTCTAATGATTGGCAACGAACAGCATGAGTCGATAAAAACTATTTTGGAGTGTGTTCGTACCTATGACTTAGATCACGAAATCATTGGGCCGGCACAAGCGAAAGTGTATTATCCTCAACATCCTTTAAACGATGGAGAGGTGATGATTCTAGATAAGCAGGCCGGATTTATACGGCCAGAACGCTCTGTCCTAACGGCAGCAAGAAGGGCTGAGGAATTAGGGGCCACTATATTAAGGAAAGCGACCGTCCAAAATATAATTCCTCATTCAAACGGTGTAACCGTTATGGTCGATGATAGGGCATATGAGTTTGAAAAAGTGATTGTTACAGCTGGACCTTGGTTAGATAAATTGCTGCCTGCCCTAAAAGACAATTTTGAAGTTAACCGCCTTTTATTGACTTGGTTTACATCAGAAAAGATAAATCAATTCCTGCCAGAGCGATTTCCTATCTTTGTCCGTTTTTCGGAGGAAATTAATTTATTTGGAGTGCCTTCATTGGATTGCAGCATGGTGAAGATTGCACCTGTTAGTGATCGAGGTGATGGGCCTGTCATAAATCCAAATTCCATGGACCGGAATGTGCCGCTTCAGATATCGAAAAACTGATTCAAGGTGTCAAAAGCTGCTTGCCAGACCTGATTCCTGAATCGGTAAGAGTGGCCGCGTATATGGATGGCTATACACCAGATCATGCTCCTCTGGTTGGATTTCTGCCAGGAAATGAAAATATCATCGTAATGGGCGGATTTTCAGGGCATGGGTTTAAGTTTGCGCCTCTAATGGGCAGGATTGCGTCTGAACTCGTCCTGACAGGTGAAACTCATTATGATATCGATTTTATGGACCCAGCCAGATTTTTAAAAGAAAAATCCAGTCTGTAAAAAAGCTGGATAATTGAAAAAAGCTTGTCGATCTCTCAATTATAAGAGATCGACAAGCTTTTTAATCGTTATTATAAAAAATGAATCTATGACCCATAAAAACATTTCCTTTTATTAGGAGTTTTTAAAGAAAAGTTGGACTGAGTTCAAAATAAAGTCGATTTTCTCTTGATTAGTTAGCGTTTCATTTTTTTCTTTTCTTAGAAAAGACCGGAATCTCTTTTCGTGGTAATCTGAAACCAATGAATAAAGGAAAAGGATAAATTGATTATCCAATAAAAAAGATAACACTTTTTCATCAACTGAAGAATGAATTTCTCCTCTAGCTTTTGCTTCTGAAACCATGTTAAGTATATAAGCGCCTGACTCCATAAAAGCATCATGTAACTCTTGAGAGAACTTTTCCATATTGTTCGAGCCGAGATTCGCATAAACTTTTATGTAGTTAGGGTATTTGGAATGGAGGTTTTCAATCTCCTCTAAATACTCCCGAACTGAAGTAAGAAGTGAGTGATGAATATGTGTATACTTCTGATATAAATGCTCAACTAAAATATTTTGGCATTGATTCAATACCGCTAAAAATACTTCCTCTTTATTGGAAAAGTATTTATATAAAGCGCCATTGGAAATATTGGCTTTTTGACAAATATCTTTAATACTGGCTCCATAATATCCTTTCTCGGCGAAGCATTCGGCCGCGGAGTCTAAAATATGAAGTTGTTTTTCGCTGGGTAATTTTTTGAAAGTATTCAATGTTCTCACCAACCCCTCATCAAAGCATTAAACCGTGAGGCTCCAAAAATACGGGTATTTTAGTACACTCAAAAAGGTCAAATTTAAAAAAGGCCACCTTTTTCATCATAAATCGTAAAAATATCGTAACTATCACAAAACCTCTAAATACTATTTCCGACCAAGGAGATGAAAATAATGGCATATATTTTAATTGAATCATATCCAAGGAAAAAACGGAAGTCGATGTGTGAAAATTGTTAGAAGTTCCAGAGCTGGTCATCGTGAAGGCAACTAATTTCTTCGAAGAGAGAAAAAGTACAAAGTTTGACTATCCTAGATTTTTATTGTTCCTATTTTTGAATCCAGTTAATATCTTTATGGCACTATAATATTTATAAATAGGAAATAAACTTATATTTTATTGGAGTGACCATAATTGGATATTGAAAATACGCAAAAAGTCACATTTAAGTTGGAGAATGGCAAAGGGAAGCTTGAAGTGAAAGGGGAAATTATCGGGGAAAGCCGAATCCCATTTTTTGATGATTTAAAGTTTAAAGGGATAATTGCTTTACTTAATTCCATCGATAAACAAAACTTTAATGAATCAGAGAATCCTCAACTATTTGATCATTTTATCAGGGAAATAGAAGAGACAATCGATGAGATGAAAAAATATGACCAATTTCAGGGGAAACTTAACTGATCCAAGTATTTTCAAAATCATCTTAAAATATTTGGGTTTGTTAAAAGAGGAGATCAGATGCGCAAAATTAAGCCGCAATCAAGCAAACACGAGATTTACCTCTCTGCTAATCATCAAACGATGGAGGCCATTTGTCATCTCCTAAAAATAAAACACCGCGATGTCAGAAGTTCGTAAAATAATGAGCGGGGAAACCATTCATAATTAAAATTTTAATGTACAAAATATTCAAAAAATATTGACAACGGAGGGAAATCACGGTAAATTATGTATTAATAGTAAATATAGTGTAAGGTTATAAAGTTATAATATTATAAATTAGGTGTGATTTTATGAAAATAGATAAACATAATCATGTTCCTCTCTATCGTCAAGTGGAACTGGTATTAGAGGAAAAAATTAAATCCAAGCAGTGGGATATAGGTTATCAGCTGCCAACTGAACAGGAATTAGCTGATCTGTTTGATGTGAGTACCATTACGGTCAAACGGGCGGTCATTGAATTGGTAAACAAAGGGTATCTTTACCGGCAAAGAGGGAAAGGTACTTTTGTAGCGGGTTCCACTAATGAACAAGATATTAATGCGTTCTTCTCCTTAACAACAGAAGAAGAGGAACATCCGCATGAATTACTCGGTTTTTCGATTGAAAATGCGGAAAACGAGGTGGCAGAAAAACTAGAATTGCAGCCTGAAGCAAAAATCATTAAGATCAAGCGTTTAAAAATTGAGAATGATGTTCCAGTTGCACTTGAGTACTCGTATCTGCCCTATGTTCAATGTCCTGGCCTGACGCCAAATGATATAAATAATGAACTTATCTACAATATTCTGAGAAATAAGTTTCATATTTTGTTAGGAAGGGCTAGGCTATTAATTAAGCCGTATATTGCTTTAGGTGAAATGGCAGAATGGCTTCAGGTTGAACCAGGTACGCCTGTGTTTGAATGGGAGAGGTTTACGTATACCAAGCAGGAAAAGGTAATTGAATACTCGAAATTTTATGTACGCCATGATCAAGTTACCTATTATACTGAGATTCATTTTTAGATAAGAATAAATGTATAATATTATAACTTAATAGATTATAATATTATATTTTTTGAAAGCGCTTATCTGAAAATTTAAAAAATTACATCAATGATTACTAAAATAATTTAAAAGGAAAGGGAGGAAAGTCGAGTAGCTAAAGTATTGCCGCATATGATAGATATCTATATTTGAGGAGGAGTAATGATGAAAAAAAGAAAAGTGTCGTTAGCTCTATTAATTATTCTTGTTCTGGGTATTATTTCTGCGTGCAGCAGCCAAACGGGCAATTCGTCTGAAAAATCAGCAGGTGAAGGCGGAAAAACATTAGTATTTGCTGCCTACGGTGGAAGCTATGAAAAAAAGATGAAAGAGACACTTATTCCAAAGTTTGAAAGGGAATACGGTGTGAAAGTGAAGTATATTACCGGAAGTTCTGTTGATACACTGTCAAAACTTCAGGCACAAAAGGATAAGCCGCAAATCGATGTCGCTTTCATGGATGATGGACCGCAGGCTCAGGCAAAAGCTTTTGGTTTACTAGCACCATTAGATGAGAGTATTGTGACAAACCTGAAAGATGTCTATGATATTGCCAAAGATAAGGACAAGATCGGAGTTGGTTTTGGGATTATTACGACGGGATTAGCTTATAACAAAGATACCTTTAAACAAAATGGCTGGGAGCCGGTTAAATCCTGGAATGACTTAGCAGATCCTAAGTTTAAAGAAAAATTAGTTCTGCCATCCATTGCCAATACGTACGGAGTGCATATGCTTCTCATGTCAGCTATAGCAAACGGCGGAAGCGCGCAGGATATTGAACCTGGATTTGAAAAAATGAAGGAAATTGCTAAAAACGCAGTGACATTTGATAAAACCGCTGATGTTTCTAACTACTTCTTACAAGGTCAAACAGTTGCAAGTGCGTGGGGAAGCAGCCGCGTGTACACTCTGCAAGATACAGGATTCCCAATTGAGTATGTGATTCCAGAGGAGGGTGCCCCTGCACTTATGGCAACGGTTAGTGTGGTAAAAGGCGCTCCAAATGAAGAGCTGGCCCAAAAGTTTGTTAATTTTATGTTAAGTGAAGATACCCAAGTGGAATTTGCAAACGCTTTATTTGACGGTCCTGTCAATAAAAACGTGAAACTAGATGGGGATATTACCAAGAAGATCGTTTACGGTGAAGATGAAATTGCAAAGCTTGTTAAAGTAGATTGGGAGTATGTCAATACAAAGAGAGCTGAATGGACAGAGAGAGCAAATAAAGAAATTGAAGTGACCCACTAATGAAGGGGTGAAATGATGAGCTATTTATGCCTTGAAAACGTAGTAAAAACCTTTAATAAAACAGAAGTTGTAAAAAAGATGAACCTTGAAATCAAGCAGGGAGAGCTTGTTTCTTTCCTTGGGCCATCAGGCTGCGGAAAAACAACTACCTTAAATATGATTGCTGGGTTTCTAGATGTAGACGGCGGAAGAATCGTGGTGGATGGGAAGCCTGTTCACCTGCTTCCTCCTAATAAAAGAGAAATGGGCATGGTTTTTCAAAACTATGCTCTCTTTCCCCACATGACCGTATTTGATAATGTTGCCTATGGTTTAAAGCTTCGCAAGGTTAGTAAAAGCGAGATTCATACCCGTGTTACAGAAGCGCTTGAGATGGTCCGGCTGGCAGGCTATGAAAAACGCTATCCAAAGGAGCTGTCCGGTGGTCAGCAGCAGCGTGTTTCACTAGCAAGAGCACTCGTGATCAAGCCGAAAGTTTTGCTTCTTGATGAACCATTAAGCAATCTGGATGCCAAACTCCGTCAAGAAATGCGTGAAGAAATCGTGGAAATTCAAAAAAAGGTTGGGATTACCACCATTTTTGTAACCCATGATCAGGAAGAGGCACTTGCGATTTCAGACAGAATAGCGGTTATGTATGAAGGCAGAATTGAACAGGTCGATACTCCAGTGGCCATTTACAACCACCCTCAGACTGATTTCGTCTCTAGGTTTATTGGCGAAGTAAACCAGATTCAAGGTCAGGTGCTCGAGGCACTAAGTGATAATCAATGTGTAGTGTCTTTGGACGGCTATGAGCAGGTTCTATCGGTTCACCAGCCGAAGGATTCTGTGATTGACTTTTATATTAGGCCTGAAAAAATACAAATTTCGATAGAAAATAGTGATGGTCTTCAGGTTAGCGTGGAAAGGAAAATGTTTTTGGGTGCGAAAACCCGGTACATTTTAGTAAACAAGGAGAAACAATTCATTGCTGATATTTCCAATGTTGCGTTAAATCCTGATCTGGTTCAAGAGGGGAAACATGTATGTATTAAATGGAATCCAGAGGATTTATTAGCTACCAAAAAGTGAGGTGACTCTATCCAATGCAGGCTGAAACAGCGTATCAGGAACAGGAACTGCTATTCAGGGAGAAAAAAAAGCATTTAACGAAAAAAAGCTTGATTATTTGCTTTTATTACTTCCGACCCTCGGTATTTTTATTTTCTTCTTTTTGCTTCCGTTGTTCTTCCTTTTTATCACAAGCTTTAAGACTTTTGACGCAGCAAGCGGGATTGGCAATGACTGGACGCTACAGAATTATATTAAATTTATTACAGATAAATTCTATCTTGGGGTTGTATGGCGGACGGTCAAAATAGCGCTGATTACTACACTGGCTGCGATTGTTATTTCGTTCCCAGTAGCCTATCAAATTACAAAAGCAAAGGGAAGGATTAAGAATTATTTAACCCTTTTAGTTCTGTCACCCCTGTTAATCAGCATGGTAATCCGTTGTTATGGCTGGGTCATTTTGTTGTCCAATAATGGAGTGGTCAATCATACGTTAATGAATTTTGGGTTGATTGATAAACCATTAACCTTGCTCTATACGGAGTTTAGCGTGGTCATAGGAATGGTGCACGTGTTATTTCCTTATATGGTGTTAAGTATTATGGGTTCGCTTGATAGAATCGACCCTTCTGTAATCCGAGCTTCACAAAATTTAGGTGCCAGCTCGATTCGAACCTTCTTTTCCATCATCTTGCCTTTAACGCTGCCTGGAATATTTGCTGGTTCCGTTATGGTTTTTAGTTTAGGCGTGAGTTCCTTTGTTACTCCTGCGATTCTAGGGGGGCCTCAGGTAAAAGTGATGTCATTCCTTACATATGAACAGGTTGGTATCATGCTGAATTGGCCTTATGGGTCGGCTATTGGGTTCCTATTAATCTTTATTGCCACTATTACCATCATTATTTATAGCAAATTGCTAACTAGTTCCAAAAAAGGGGTGGCCATTCAATGAGGAAGGCATTACCAAAATTCGGCTTAAATTTCTTTTGTCTGCTCGTCTACATCTTTTTGGCTGCCCCGATTGTCGTTGTTTTATTGTCTTCCTTGACAACTACCGAGTTTATCGTGTTTCCTCCCAAAGGGATCACATTAAGGTGGTATGTCGAATTAATCAATCATCCTGAATTTATGCAGTCCTTCATGCTCAGTATTAGCGTAGCATTTGGTACGGCAATCCTTTCAACGATTATCGGAACGATGGCTTCTATTGCTGTTGTCAGATACCAATTTAGAGGAAAAACAGCCATCATGCAATTAGTTGGTTCACCTCTCTTGATCCCTTCCGTTGTATTTGGGGTGGCTCTTTTGCAGTTTTATTCCTGGATTGGTTTGGCCGCGAGCCCGGCAGCTTTAATTATTGGTCATATAATCTTAACCATCCCCTTTGTCATGCGCCTGGTTATTGCCAGTTTAGTAGGCTTCGACCGCATGATTGAACAAGCGGCCATGAATCTAGGGGCGGGAAGCCTCAGGGTATTTTTTCAAATTACTCTTCCTATCATTAAATCGGGTGTAATAGCAGGAACTATTTTTGCCTTCATTACCTCTTTCGACGACTTAACCGTTGCCCTATTTATTGTCAGTACCGATGTGGTTACGCTGCCAGTGCGAATTTATACCTATATGCAATATCAGTATGATCCTATCATCACATCTGTTTCTAGTATCATGATTCTTTTAACAGTCGTATTAATGGTCGTTATCGAAAGAGTATTAGGCGTAGGAAAAGTATTTGAGTCGAAAAATTCATAAGAAGGTGTTTTTATGCACATTAAACATCATCCCGTATTAGGGGAACAGCTTCAAAAACAAGTAACAATCTACTTTAATGATGAACCGTATAAAGCTTATGAACACCAATCCGTCGCTGCAGCATTGTTAGCCAATGATATAAAAAAATTAGGGCAGAGCAGGAATTTAATCCAGCCAAGAGGCTTGTTTTGCTCGCGGGGCAGATGCTGCAGCTGCTATATGACCGTAAATGGAGAGGATCATGTACGAACCTGCATGACGAAGGTCGAAGAAGGCATGAAGATTTATCCGAATGATGGAGATCCAGAAGTAAGGAGTGAATGCCGTGGAGACTGATGTTCTAATTATTGGTGCTGGTCCCGCAGGTCTTACCGCTGCTTTGGAAACAGCATCAAGAGGCTTAGATGTAACCATAGTAGAAGAATCTCTTTCAATGGGCGGACAATTGATTCAACAGACCCAGGTCCTTCATTCGCTGCCTTCTTCCTATCAGCCTATGCGCGGGTTTGAGCTGGCTGGACTTTTAACGAAACAATTAGAAGACAACTCAATTCGTTGTTTGCTAGGTCATCGTGTGATTGGCTTTTACAAGGATGGAAGTGTTGGTCTTTCGGATGAGGTCAATGTATTTCCTCTTAAAGCGAAAAAAATCATCGTGGCTACGGGTGCGGCTGAAAATGCCCTTGCTTTTCCGAAATGGACGCTTCCGGGAGTCATGACCATAGGTGCAGTCCAAACCCTAATAAATCGGGATTTTGTGATACCTGGTAAACATGCCGTTATTTTAGGATCCAGTGACTTTGCGATGGATGTTGCGCTCCAGCTTTCTGAGCTAGGTGTACAGATTAAGGGGATAATTGAAAAAACTCCAAGCTTAACGGCACGGGATGCAGAAAAAGGGGAAGAGGTTCGAAAAAAAGGTATTCCAGTTTATGTAAATTCCTCCATCAAGGAAGCCAGGGGAATTGGTAAGGTAGAGGAAATTGATATCGAGCACGGAGAACAGATTCTTACCGTAAGTGTTGATGTCGTATGTATAGATGGCGGCCGGTCGCCTATTCTCGATGTTTTTTACCAGCTTGGCTGTTCATTCAGTTATCAAATAGAACTAGGAGGCTGGATCCCGCAATACAACAAATCTTTACAAACAGACCGGGAAGATGTTTTTTTAGCGGGGAACGCTGCCGGGGTCAGTTCTCAGGGAGTTTTACTAACAACAGGTATGATCGCCGGGGTTAATGTTTCTGAATCCCTGGGAGCTATCAGTAAGCAAGAGGCCGATATCGAGACCATGTCTCTATGGAGAGAACTCGAAATTCTTGAGACGAAGCTTCATCCAGATGCATGGAAAGCAAGAATGCAGCATGTTGAAAACTTTGAACATCCCGTCCTTAAGGACCAATTTATCTCTTAGATCGAAGAGATTAAGAGACTAGAAGGTGAATAAATTGGATAAAACCACGATTATTTGTCGATGTGAAGAAATCAGTTACGAAGAAATCGAGGAAGTCATTTCGAATGGCGCCAAGAGATTTGATGATATTAAAAGAATGACACGCTGCGGCATGGGACCATGCCAGTCAAAAATATGCAATAGCCTGGTGGCCACTATAATTCATGAGAAAACAGGCATATCTATCCATGAGATTCCACTGCCGCGTATGAGGATGCCGTTAAGTCCAATTAAGCTTGAAACCCTAGCAACGAATAGTACCTCATTTTCTACGGTGAAATCTGTTTTAGATGAGGTGGAGCTAGAGGATGGGAAGGTGAGATAAATGGAAACTAGTTATGAAACGATCATTATCGGGGGAGGGGTCGTCGGAAGCAGCATCGCTTATCACCTTTCGGAACGAAAAAAGGAAGGAATTCTGGTACTGGATCAAAAATTCCCTTTGTCGGGAACTTCAGGTTCCACACAAGCGTGGGTATGGGTTCATAATAAAACACCGTCTTGGTATGCAGAGTTTAATATGTACAGTGCCGAACTTTATCCTTATTTATCAAAAAAAATTGGGGATGTAGAATATAAACGGACTGGCGGACTTTCCCCATTTTTTAATGAAGACGATCGTAAAAAAGCGTTACGGCTTGCGGAGGCCTACAAAAAAATTGGCATCAAAATTAAGGTTTTATCCCGTGAGGAGGCCTTAGAAAAGGAACCATCGCTCAATCCGGAGGTTGCAGGCGCTACGTATAGTTCCATTGATGGCAACGTAAATCCTTTTCGGTTAGTCGATATGTATATGAGGGCGGCCCAGAAAAATGGAGTTCAATACTCTACTTATAATAAAGTAACGGAAATTCAAAAGCTTCCTGGGAAATTCATTGTTGTCTCACAAAAGGGAACGTTCGTTTGTAAGAATCTTATTCTTGCTGGCGGCACCTGGTCAAGAGAATTAGGAAAATTAGTAGATATCAACATTCCGGTCAACCAGTTAAGAGGACAGATTCTTGTTACCGAACCCCTAAAACCATTTTTACATTATACCATCAGCGGGTTAAGACAGGCCTTTAATGGCGAGGTATTAATCGGTTATTCAATGGAAGAAGAAGGATTTAACAGAGCAACCACATTGGATGTCATTCAAGAAACGGCTAATATGGCTGTTCACTATGTTCCGCAATTAAAAAAAGCAAAGGTTGTTCGCGCTTTTTCAGGAATTCGAGCCATGCCGGAAGATGGTTTTCCCATTCTGGGGAATATCCCGGGTATTGAAAACCTTTATGTGGCAGCTACGCATAGCGGGGTAACTCTATCGCCGCTAATAGGGACTCTTATGACAGAGTTAATTCTGGATGGGGAAACTTCAATCCCAATTGATCGCTATTCCATCAGCAGATTTGATTTGGCCCTTAGATAAATTAGTGTCATAATTTATATAATAAAAATTCAGCAAACCCTTATAGGAGAGATTTGTATGCCACATTTAATCATTAGAGGAGTTTCAGTGGATCAGGTAAAAACGGTTAGTACTTCATTAGTACAAGATTTGGCGGATTTATGTGCATGTGGAACGGACAATTTTACCTTAGAAATTGTCCATTCTACCTATGTATTTGATGGCAATGAAGTGCCGGGTTACCCATTAATTGAAGTAAAATGGTTCAATCGCGGTCAGGAAATTCAAGATCAATTTGCCAGCATTGTAACCAAACATATTCAAGCACTCGAATTTCCAGAAGTAGAAGTCGCTTTCAGCACATTTCAGGAGTCCGCTTATTATCTGAACGGAAAGAGTTTTGCCTCATCGTGACATAAAAGATTTTTATTTATTAGAAATAACTTTTAGTAAAAAAATGGCGTTCCTAAACTAATATCAGTTTAGGCACGCCATTTTTATAAAATTAATGAAATCAATTGAATAATCATGCTATTTTTTTAAAACATTAACACCGGGTTCCTTGACGGAACCGGTGAAGCTGCCATCAAAACGGAAGTGGCTCGAAAGAAGATTGAACTAGAATACACTGTTTGAGAGGGAGTATCGCAATGAAATTTACTAGATTTACTAAAGGTTCGTCCGTTTACACAGGTGTGATGTCTGAAAACACGATACAAGAAATTAATGGAGATATTTTTGGCGATAATTGGGAGTATACAGGACAAATATTTTCTGTAACTGATGTGACACTGCTGGCGCCTATAAAGCCAAACCAAATTATTGGAATTGGAGCAAACTATGTTTCTAAATTTGAAGACCGACCTTCAGAGCTTCCAAAAATTCCGGTATTCTTCTTTAAACCAATATCCTCCGTTATTGGGCCTGAGGAAGATATCGTCATTCCGGAAGGGATCGAAAAGGTGAAGTTCGAATCAGAGTTAGCCATTGTCATTGGTAAGGAAGCTAAAAATGTTCCTGAATCAGAAGTGTTGGATTACGTGTTCGGATACACGGTTGGAAACGATGTAACAGCTCCTCAATTTTTTCATCAGGACGGGCATTGGACCATTGGTAAGTCCTTTGATACCTTCACACCACTAGGGCCAGTTATTGAGACAGAATTAAATCCATTTGCTGTGAAGGTGGAAGCAAGACTGAATGGTGTGGAGAAGCAAAATAGTGCAACCGAGCTAATGATTATTCCTATCCGAAGAATGGTATCCTATCTGACAAAAGTGATGACACTTCAGCCGGGGGATGTCATCCTGACTGGCAGTCCGGTTGGAGCAGAGTTTGTCGGTGCTGGAGATACAATTGAATGTAAAATTAAAGAGATTGGGACATTAAGCAATTCATTTGTATTGGCAAAAGAGCAAGTTAAATCTTAATCATACTAAATAAGTGAATATGTTCATTTATGGGCATTAAGTTACTCCAATCCGAGGCAGGTCTAACAATTAATTAATAAAAGTAATATTCATCACCCAGATGGAATTTGTTATAATGGTGTCAAGAAGGGGGTGCTTAACGTTGGAGAATCCTTCGAGATTGTCTGGTACTTCTGCCACTCATGCAAAGCCTAATATGGAAAAGGCGATACTTTGCATGGGGCAAAACTAAATTAAATACTTATCGCCTATTTCATCTCTTGGCTTTGCACCTTATTTAATCAATTAATAATAAGGGGCTGGCAGTCATGAAATATGTAAATGCAAGCAACATTTTACCTGAGAATCTTATTAGAGAAATACAAAAATATGTACAGGGGGAAACTATTTATATCCCTAAGCCGGAAATGACTTATCGAAAATGGGGTACCCTTAGCGGTGGAAGAAAGCTCCTTGATCAGCGCAATTCCAATATAAAAAGCGCCTTTATTAGCGGTACAAGTATTCAGGATTTAGCGGATGAATATTTCCTTTCAATAGAAACAATCAAAAAAATAGTGTATTCAAAGCACGGATGATTCGTCCGTGCTTTTTTATGTATTGAACATTTCTAAGTTAAATTTTACATTTTCCCATCCAGCGTTATTATTTAAAATAAATGTAAGGAGGGTGAACGTATGACCGAAAAGTACATAAAGAACGCTGACTTTAATTTTATTCTTAAACAGGTAGCACTGATTAAAGATAGCTACAAAAAGAATGCTGCCCCAAATGTAATCCAGGCCGTAAAGGATCTAGCGAACATGAAAATAATAGAACTATTTCCTAATTCAACGAATGAGCAAAAGGAAATGTTAGATCTTTCTGCACTTAAAACCGACCAAGAATATGACAAATACATTAAGCAGCTTCAGGAGTATCTGTTACCATTTCCAAAAATCTCTGAAGCACAAATGAAAAAGATGTTTCCCAAAAATAAAAAATTTAAGCTTCCTGATTTAGACAAAATGAATCTACATCAACTTACGTATTTAAGCTGGGTGGATATCAGCACAAATAAGAAGTTAATTGTGTTTGAATTAGATGAGAAGATGGTTGGGATTGAATGCAAATATACATTGCTTAGTAAGCATAATATCTGTTCCTTCTGTAATCGATTTGGCCAGGTTGCCTATATCTCCACTGTTACTAAAGCAAAAAAGCCTAAAAATCCTGATTACTATAAAGCGATAGGAAACTATATTTGCTTTGATAGCACAGAATGTAACAAGAAAATTACCAATGTCGATTACTTAACAACTTTCCTTCAAGAATCGTTGGGAGAAAAAACAAGGGATTTTGTCGAACCTACTTATTAATACTAATTTATATGTACTATGTGAACATAAAGATTTCATTGTGCAGCGGAACTATTATCTTTCTTAGCTTGTACTTAATAGCTTCTGTAAAATGCGCGTTTGCACCCAATATATATTTTATCATTGCTAGAATCATTGCTTACGTATCCGGTATTCTTTTGTCTATCAGAATATTACGGTGTATCTCAAAACCTTCGTAAATTTAATCTGCGAGGGTTTTTTTTTGAATCCTAAAGAGCACATTGAATACGAATTACGAATAACTTGGGTTTTGACAGGCACGAATTTTATTGGAGATAGAATTAAATGGAAATGAAAAGTATACACTATTTTTATGTGAAAGGTATTAACGTTACCATCATTATTTCAATATTGATGGGGATATCTAAGTACATTATTTGAATGGAAGTAGTTGCACTGGCTTCAGAAGATATCATAGGTCTATTTTTTTTAGAAGGGATGTTGTCATGAAAAAGCTTGGGTATCCGAGTGCACAAGGTTTATATCTGCCTGAATATGAACATGAAGCTTGTGGAATCGGAATGGTCGCTAATATAAATGGAAAAAAGTCACACGACATCGTGGAACATGCGATAACGATTTTATGTAATTTAGAACACAGGGGCGGACAATCTGCAGACATTAGCACTGGAGATGGCGCTGGTATTCTGACCCAAATTCCACATTCTTTTTTTGAGAAACAATGTGAAAAAGAAAATATTGAACTCCCTGAAGCAGGGAGGTATGGGATTGGTATGGTCTTTTTACCGCAAGACCCAGAGATTAGAAAAAGGGTCCAAAAATTAGTTAAAAAAGTCATTGAAGAGGAAGGACAGACTTTTCTAGGCTGGAGGACCGTACCAGTTAATGATTCTTATGTCGGTGACCTTGCCAAAAAATCAAAACCGTTTATTCGTCAAATGTTTATAGCTCCTTCTGGCGACCTTAAAGATAGAAGTGATTTCGAAAGAAAATTATATGTGATCCGAAAACGATTAGAAAACGAAGTTTCCCCTTCTGATCTTGAACATCAAGAAGGTTTATACGTTTGTAGTTTATCATCAAGAACCATTGTGTATAAAGGCATGCTAATTCCAGAACAACTCGATTCCTTTTATATTGATTTGAATCACCGAGACTTTAAGTCGGCATTAGCCCTTGTTCATTCGCGATTTAGTACCAATACATTTCCAAGTTGGGAAAGGTCCCATCCAAATCGATTTACCATCCATAATGGAGAATTTAATACCATTAAAGGAAACGTTAAATGGATGCAGGCTAGAGAAGCCCTCTGTGAATCTGAATTGTTTCGTGATAACGATTATCAAAAGCTATTTCCGGTCATTGATACAGATGGCAGCGATTCATCGATGTTTGATAATTGTTTTGAATTTCTCCATCTTTCTGGACGTTCACTAGCTCATACGGCCATGATGATGATTCCTGAGCCATGGGCAAATGACGTCACCATGGATGATGAAAAGAAAGCATTCTATGAATTTCATAGCTGTTTAATGGAACCATGGGATGGGCCTGCGGCCATTGTATTTACAGATGGGAAACAAATAGGAGCATGTCTTGACCGAAATGGGCTGCGGCCTGCCCGGTATTATGTAACAAAAGACGGGATGATTGTTTTGGGGTCTGAAGTAGGTGCCTTAGATATTTTTGTTGATGATATTGAATATAAAGGCAGACTTCACCCTGGAAAAATGCTTCTTGTTGATTTAGAAAAGGGCAAAATTATTCCAGATGAAGAAATAAAAGCGGAAATCACGTCTGAACAACCATATAAAGATTGGTTAGCTAAGCATCTAGTTCGTATAGATGACCTGCCTGAAACGAGCAATCATAAAAAAGTTTTTACTATGGATGACCGAATGAAACAACAACTTGCCTTTGGGTATACAAACGAAGAGTTAAATAAAGTATTGAAGCCTATGGTAACGGACGGGAAAGATCCTGTTGGTTCTATGGGGTATGATTCGCCGCTTGCGGTCTTATCTAAAAAACCACAGCTGCTTTATAACTATTTCAAACAGCTGTTTGCGCAAGTAACAAATCCACCAATTGATGCGATTCGAGAGGAAATTATTACTTCAGTTGTCACAACAATTGGACCAGAAAGAAACCTTATCAAACCTGAGCCTGAGAGCTGTAAACAAATTCAAATTCAAACCCCGATTTTGACGAATAGTCAGCTAGGCAAGCTGTATAAATCTAGTTTTAAGTGCGAAACGCTATCTATAAATTTTTCTGTTAAAGCTCCTAATTTTGAACAGATTTTAGACGATTTATTTTCAAAGGCTGACAATGCTATTGACAATGGGGCTTCCTTACTCGTTTTATCTGATCGCGGAGTCAATGCCGAATATGCAGCTTTACCGGCCTTACTCGCCGTTTCTGGCTTGCATCATCACCTGATCCGAAAAGGGACACGTTCTAAGGTAAGTATCATCATTGAATCAGCAGAACCTAGAGAGGTCCATCATTTCGCAGCATTACTTGGCTTTGGGGCAGAAGCCATTAATCCGTATTTAGCATTTGAGTCACTGCGAGGTTTGATTGAAATGGATGATATACGTGAAATGCAGGTTGAGGATGCTATTGATGTTTACATAAAGGCATCGACAGATGGAATCGTTAAAGTGCTATCGAAAATGGGGATTTCGACCATTCAAAGTTATCGTGGTGCACAAATCTTTGAGGCAATCGGAATTGACAAGGACGTTATTGATAAATACTTTACTCGAACTGCCACGCGAATAGGCGGTATAGGGTTAGATATTATTGCCGAAGAAGTGATGATGAGGCATAAAAGAGCCTTTGATGAGTCAAGAGGTGAGGAGAGGACATTGGAAACAGGTGATGATTTTCAGTGGCGCCACGACGGGGAAGATCATCAATACAATCCTCGGACGATTCACCTGTTACAACAAGCTTGCCGAACAAATAATTACAAGCTATTTAAAGAATATTCATCCTTACTGACAGATCCGAAGCATAATCTTCAATCGATTCGAGGCATGCTATCGTTTAAAAAACGAGAAGCGATACCGATTGAAGAAGTGGAGTCCATTGAAGAAATTTGTAAACGGTTTAAAACGGGAGCGATGTCATACGGCTCGATAAGTAGTGAAGCCCACGAAGCGCTTGCCATTGCAATGAACAAAATTGGTGCCAAAAGTAACTCTGGAGAAGGGGGAGAAGACCCTAACAGATTTACACCTGATCCAAATGGCGATTTGCGTCGTAGTGCGATTAAACAAGTTGCTTCTGGTCGCTTCGGAGTGAATAGTCATTATCTAGTAAACGCCGATGAGATCCAAATTAAAGTGGCCCAAGGTGCTAAACCAGGAGAAGGGGGGCATCTTCCGGGGAAAAAAGTTTATCCATGGATTGCAGAGGTTAGAGGTTCTACACCAGGTGTAGATTTGATTTCACCACCGCCGCACCATGATATTTATTCCATAGAAGATTTAGCTGAATTAATCCATAACTTAAAAAATGCAAATCCTTCTGCAAGAGTGAGTGTCAAGCTTGTATCAGAAGTTGGTGTAGGAACCATTGCTGCTGGTGTTGCTAAAGGGAGAGCAGATCTTGTTCTTATTAGCGGATATGACGGCGGAACTGGAGCGGCACCAAGGACAAGCTTGAAACATGCTGGGTTACCATGGGAAATTGGGCTGGCAGAGACACATCAAACATTGCTCTTAAATCGTTTGCGTGACCGGATCGTTGTGGAAACAGATGGGAAAATGATGACAGGCCGGGATGTTGTGATTGCTTCCTTACTTGGTGCGGAGGAATATGGATTTTCAACCGCACCGTTAGTCGTACTTGGATGTATTTTAATGCGTGTTTGTCATCTTGATACATGTCCAGTAGGGGTTGCCACTCAAAACCCGGAGTTACGAAAAAAGTTTACTGGTGAACCTGAGCATGTTGCTAATTTTATGAGATTCATTGCTATGGAAGTGAGGGAACTCATGGCAGAACTTGGGTTCCGGACCATAAATGAAATGATCGGAAGGACAGATGTTTTAGAGACGAATAAAGCCATTACCCATTGGAAAACCAAAGGGATTGACTTATCGGCCCTTCTCTATCAGCCTGAAGTACCTAAACATGTTAGTCGTTATGCAACGGTTGAACAGGTTCACGGACTCGATAAAACATTAGATAAGCAAGAATTAATCCCGTTATGTAAAGAAGCGCTTGAAAAACAAGAACCAATAGAGGCGACTTTATCGATTCGGAACATTAACCGAGTTGCAGGAACCATGTTAGGCAGTGAAATTACGAAACGGTATGGTGCCAAGGGGTTGCCTGAGGATACCATTCGCCTAACTTTTACAGGCTCTGCCGGTCAAAGCTTTGGTGCATTTATTCCACCTGGATTAACCATGAGACTAGTTGGAGATGCCAATGATTTTATCGGAAAGGGATTATCAGGGGGAAAAATTATTGTTCGCCCTTCACGAAAGGCTACTTTTATCTGGGAAAACAATATCATCGTCGGAAACGTTTCATTTTACGGGGCAACTGCAGGCGAAGCCTATATTAGTGGAATTGCTGGAGAGCGCTTTTGTGTGAGGAACAGTGGTGCAAATGTGGTTGTAGAAGGTGTTGGTGACCATGGTTGTGAATACATGACAGGTGGAAAAGTCATTGTATTAGGAACCACCGGAAAAAACTTCGCAGCTGGTATGTCAGGTGGAGTTGCCTATGTATTAGATGTAACAAAGGATTTCCGAGTGAAATGTAATCAAGAACAAGTGTATCTTGATTCGATCCAAGATGAGACAGAACTCCAAACAGTCTATCAATTAATCGAAAACCATGTTCATTATACACATAGTCCATATGGTAAGAGAGTGTTAAATAGCTGGGAAGATATGAGTAAGAAATTTGTACGAGTTATTCCGAAAGATTATTTAGAGATGCAAGAGCGAATTAGAACCTTGCGAGAAGGCGGGTTGAGTGAACCTCAAGCAGCACTCCTGGCATTTGAAGAAAGCAAAAAAGCTGTGAATTCGATGAAAGATGGAGGGTGAACGATGGGAAAACCAACTGGTTTTATGGATTACGAACGTCAATCAAGGCCCGAACGTGACCCTGTAACACGAACGGATGATTGGGACATTTATACGTTACCTCTTGAAGAAAATGAATTAAAACAACAAGGTGCTCGTTGCATGGATTGTGGGATTCCCACTTGTCATACAGGCACGATCATAAACGGGATGACTTCTGGTTGTCCCGTCCATCACTTAATCCCGGAGTGGAATGATTTAGTTCTTCAAGGCCAATGGGAAGAAGCCCTAAAACGAGAACATAAAATGAATAACTTTCCTGAATTTACAGGATTGGCTTGCCCGGCTCCGTGCGAAGGAGCTTGCGTACTTGGAATTAATGAACCACCGGTTGCCATCCGGTCAATCGAGTTAGAAATTGTTAGTAAAGGCTTTAAGGAAGGGTGGGTGAAACCGGAGCCACCAGAAACCCGAACGGATAAAAAGGTGGCAGTTGTTGGCTCTGGTCCAGCAGGTTTGGCTTGTGCTGCCCAACTTAATAAAGCAGGGCACCATGTTACTATTTTTGAACGTCATGATCGTATTGGGGGCCTTTTAACGTATGGGATACCTGAAATGAAGCTTCCTTATTCTGTTGTGGAGAGAAGAGTCAATCTGCTTAAAGCAGAGGGTATTACGTTTATGACAAATACAGAAGTGGGCAGGGATTACTCAATCGCTGCTTTACAATCAGAATTTGATGCGATCGTTCTTTGTGGTGGTGCAACAAAGCAACGAGATATAAACGTAGAAGGGAGAGAGTTAAAAGGAATCCATTACGCTATGGATTTTCTTCATGCAAATACAAAAAGTTTATTAGATTCTAACCTTGAGAACGGTCATTATATATCCGCAAAAGATAAAGATGTGGTTGTCATTGGCGGCGGGGATACAGGTGTAGATTGTTTGGCTACTGCTCTCAGACATAAATGCAAAAGCTTAACACAGTTTGATATTTATCAGAAAAAGGGTGAAGTTCGGGTTGATGATAATCCATGGCCGCAATGGCCGGTCATTCATCGGGTTGAATATGGTCAAAAAGAAGCAGCAGCTGTCTTTGGAGAGGATCCCCGCGCCTATGCCGTGATGACGAAAAAGTTTGTAGGTGATGAAAACGGTCATGTCAAAGAGGTTCACACCATTAACGTTGAAACGACAACCGATGAAAATGGTCAGCGAATTCGAAAAGAAATTCCAGGTTCAGAAAAAATCTGGCCTGCTCAGTTAGTCTTACTGGCGATCGGATTTAGTGGTCCAGAGCCAAGCTTCCTTCAAAAAATGCATGTCGAAACAGATGAACGAACCAATGTAAAGGCTGAGTATGGAAAATATAAAACAAATATCGAAGGAGTTTATGCAGCGGGTGATATGCGTCGAGGCCAAAGTCTAATTGTCTGGGCCATAAATGAAGGTAGAGAGGCTGCAAGGGAATGTGACAGATATTTAATGGGTGAAACTAATTTACCTTAGAACAATCCATCAAATTAGGAATAAAATGTCTGATAACAGTAGCCACGGAAGGGTAATAAACAATAACATTTATTTTAAGCAACTACTGAGGATTGAACTCTGTATTGTACAGGGCTCAATCCTTTTCGTTCTAAAGTAAACATCTATGTATGTTTACAGTTTAATCATTGTTCTTTTTACTTAAAGGTTAAACTACGACCAACCGATATTGAATTTTTTCGAAAACATTACTCTCCCAATCAGAATTAAGAAAGAAAATAGATTCATATTTTTATGCTTTTTCATAATGCTTCCTCCTTATTTTGCAA
This sequence comes from Bacillus sp. ISL-77, assembly GCF_018613105.1. Classification (NCBI taxonomy): domain Bacteria; kingdom Bacillati; phylum Bacillota; class Bacilli; order Caryophanales; family Bacillaceae; genus Bacillus; species Bacillus sp. ISL-77. Next base: position 51,422 of record NZ_JAGGQY010000002.1, on the reverse strand, counting down.
CGCCCGTTTGTTTTTCTATTTTGATAATAACACTACACAAACATTATTTCGTGTTTTATGTAAGGAATTCTAACATGGTATTTTACATGTTATATAATATGACATTATTAATGTTCCGAGTAATCTGAGATAAACAAAGACCTTCTAAAGTTTTAAATTCTATTATTTGAAAATTAATAAAGCGGAAGCCTAAATTCTTATGATTTAGGCTTTTTGAGTGATAATTTCTTAATTTATCCCGTATTCACGGGCAGTAGACCCTCCTGCAAGACTTTAAGGGAACTTGGCTAAAGGTTTCTTTTCTTGGATCAGGAAGAGATAAATCAATTTATTTTTTAAAATTTTTTTATTTTTTTAAAACCTTTTTAAATCAATTGATAAAGCGGTTGCAACATGTTTGTAATGTGAGAGCAGTAAAAAAATTTAGAAATTAAGTATTTTATTTAACATTTTCATGTGATAAAATCTGACACAGGTTGAAAAAATAGAATTTTTTATTATTTTTGCGCAATTCAAAAATTGATTATTTCAGTAACTTTCAATGAAGTTCACTGATTTTTCATTTTACCGAAACTTTGAGGGGGATTTTACATGAAGAAAAAGAAGTTGGTGCTCGTTGGTAATGGAATGGCAGGTGTAAAAACAATTGAGGAGATCTTGAAAATCTCAAAAGAGCATTTTGAAATTACTATTATCGGAAAAGAACCTTATCCGAACTACAATCGAATTCTTTTATCAAAGGTATTGCAAGGAGACACGGAGGTAAGGGACATTACCTTAAATGATTGGGATTGGTATAAAGAAAATTCGATTACTTTATATACGGGAGAAACAGTTATAAAGGTAGATCCCCTTCAAAAAATAGTAACCACTGATTCAGGCCGAACCGAGCCATATGATGAAATAATATTAGCTACCGGGTCCTTGCCATTTATCCTTCCTATACCAGGAGCAGATAAAAAAGGAGTGACAACTTTCCGGGATATTAAAGATACGGACGAAATGGTTGAAGCTTCAAAAAAATACAAAAAGGCTGCCGTCATTGGCGGAGGATTGCTAGGATTAGAAGCAGCAAGAGGATTATTGAATTTAGGGATGGATGTGTCTGTTATTCATCTCCCATCCTACTTAATGGAGCGTCAGCTGGATCCAACCGCCGCTAATCTATTGAAAGAGGAATTAGAGAATCAAGGGATGAAATTTTTATTAGATAAGAATACGGAAGCGATCATTGGTGGAGAGCGCGTAGAGGGTGTTACCTTTAAAGATGGTACACAAATTGAGGCAGATTTAGTCGTCATGTCAGTAGGAATTAAGCCAAACATTGCTCTTGCAAAAGAAATGGGTGTTACCGTTAATAGAGGAATTGTAGTCAATGATTATTTACAAACGGATATTCCTCATATTTATGCAGTGGGGGAGTGTGCTGAACATAACGGTATTCCATACGGGCTTGTCGCCCCATTGTATGAACAAGGAAAAGTGTTGGCTAAACATATTTGCGGTGTAGATACAGAGCCTTATAAAGGTTCGATTTTGTCCACTCAATTGAAGGTGTCAGGTGTCGAAGTATTTTCAGCAGGCGATTTTATAGAAGGCGAAGATAAAAAAGCATTAAAGGTCTTTGATGAACAGGATGGGATCTATAAGAAAATCGTCCTTCGCGGCAATCAAATTGTTGGAGCTGTATTATTCGGTGACAGCAGCGAAGGGAACCGGCTGTTTTCGATGATTAATAAACAGGCAGACATTTCGGATACAGCTAAAATATCGATTCTGCAGCCTGTGGGTCAACAGGCTGGAGAAAGTTTAGTCGCCAGTATGTCTGCAGATGAAATCATTTGTGGATGTAATGGCGTCTCAAAAGGGACCATTGTTCAGGCCATTTTAGAACAAGGCTGTACGACCGTAGATGGGATAAAGGCTTGTACAAGTGCATCTCGCTCTTGTGGAGGATGTAAACCATTGGTTGCGGATGTCCTTCAGCTTACTCTGGGATCCGAATTTAATGCATCTGCACAAAAAGAAGCGATTTGTGGCTGTACAACCTTATCAAGAGACGAAGTAGTCGAAGCCATTAAAGTAAAAGGCTTAACACATGTTAAAGAAGTGATGAATGTTCTTGAATGGGAAACGGAAGAAGGCTGTTCAAAATGCCGCCCTGCCCTTAACTACTATTTAGGGATGGTCCATCCAACAGAATATCAAGATGAAAGAGAATCACGTTTTGTCAATGAGCGTATGCATGCCAATATTCAAAAGGATGGAACGTATTCCGTTGTACCTAGAATGTATGGTGGAGTGACAAATGCAAACGATCTGCGCCGGATTGCTGATGTCGTTGATAAATATGAGATTCCATTAGTAAAAGTAACAGGCGGACAGCGTATCGACCTTTTTGGTGTGAAAAAAGATGATTTGCCGAAGGTATGGGAAGATTTAGATATGAATTCAGGATATGCCTATGGTAAATCACTTCGTACCGTTAAAACATGTGTTGGTGAGCAATTCTGCCGCTTTGGAACACAGGATTCCATGGGATTAGGCATTCGCCTTGAAAAGAAATTTGAAGGATTGCAAACTCCTCATAAAGTAAAAATGGCTGTCTCAGCATGCCCTAGAAGCTGTGCTGAATCTGGTTTTAAAGATATTGGTTTTATCGGTATTGATGGCGGCTGGGAAATCTATGTTGGCGGAAACGGCGGTACTCACGTACGTGGAGGAGATTTACTTTACAAAGTAAAAACAGATGATGAAGCAATGGAAATTACAGGTGCTTATCTTCAATATTATCGTGAAACGGCAAATTATTTAGAACGTACATCCGCTTGGATTGAACGAGTAGACTTAAAACATGTCAAAGAAGTACTTGATGATGAAAACAAGCGCAAGGAGTTAAACTCACGTATGGATGAAACATTGTCTGTATATAGAGATCCTTGGAAAGAGATTATTGAGAATGAAAAGACAACGAAGGAACTGTTTGAAACCGTGGGAATGTCTTAATTTTTTTAAATGCCAAAATATTTCGTTGAGGAGGAAATGGATATGCAGAAGACAAAAATAAAGGTATGTGTTGGTCTAATCTCAGAATTACCGGAGCGCGTGGGAAAAACGGTTCGGTTGGATGAGGGTACAGAAGTTGCGGTATTTAAGCTATCGAGCGGAAAGATAAAGGCTGTTGAAAATAAATGCCCTCATAAAGCTGGGGTCTTAAGTGAAGGGATTGTAAGTGGGGAGCATGTTTTTTGCCCCATGCATGATTGGAAAATTTGTTTGGAGGACGGTCAGGTGCAAGCACCAGACCATGGATGTGTCAAAACCTATCAAACATTAGTGGAAAATGAAATGGTCTATTTAATAGTAGCGGAATAACTTGTTGTCTATTCAAAAAGCTATGAAAGCTGAATCCTACTGAAGGAAGTGGTAGTAATGGATTATGTTATTCCAAGTAAAGTTTTAGAAAGTATGATTGATGCGGGTGCAAAGAAAGCAAAGTTATCTATTTCACAATTACTAATGCGTGGATTTTTAGGAGCAGCATTGTTAGGTTTTGCTACAACTTTAGCCTTTTTATTCGAACTTCAAACAAACATTGGGATGTTGGGAGCTATTATATTTCCTGTCGGCTTTGTTATGATCATTCTGTTAGGTTTTGAGCTGGTCACTGGGAATTTTGCCCTTATACCTGTAGCAGTCTTAGTGAAAAAAGCTACCGTCCGAGAAATGCTTTATAACTGGTTTTGGGTAATTGTTGGGCATCTAATTGGAGGAATTGTCTATGCAGCCTTGTGTTATGTTGCGTTCACAAATGATGGTCAAACGTTTGAACATCCGTTAGTGCAAAAGATTATCAAAGTAGCTGAAGCTAAAACAATAGCATATGAAGCTATGGGATCTAATGGAATACTGGTTGTCTTTGTAAAGGCGATGCTTTGTAACTGGATGGTAACAATGGGGGCAATTATGGCTATGACTACGACAAGTACGCTTGGAAAAATTATCGCCATGTGGTTACCGATTACAACCTTCTTTGGTCAAGGGTTTGAGCATGCTGTTGTTAATATGTTTGTCATCCCAGCTGGTATGATGTTTGGTGCGGATGTTAGTTTAGCAGATTGGTGGTTTTGGAACCAAATTCCTGTATTAGTTGGCAACTTAGCAAGTGGATTTATCTTTACTGGACTAGCAATGTATTTGAGTTATAAAAAAGATATTACAAAAGAAAAAGTATCTACATTTTCTAGTAATTTAAAGAGAGTTTCTTCCTAACTGTAGGTTTAAAATAAAAACAACCGTTTATAAGAGGGTGCCCTAAAAGTTATTTTAGGCACTTTCTTTTTGTGAAACAAGAAAATCGCTAACGAGGCAGGTAGATGGACATGCATCAGGACCCCATAAAGAAAGGTTTGGAGGGTGTTAAGCGCAATTCGGCCGAACAATCGATTCAATAATGTCCAATTAAATCGTTTAATATTCTCTAATTCTCTGATTCTGGGATTTTGATAGGATGAAAGCGCAAACAAAACAAAAAAACACGAAAGCCCGTATGAATGTCGCTGATCGATTTCCCTGTCTGTAGGCCAATTTGGGTCGTATATTCAGAATACAAAAAACAGCTCAAGGCTTACGGATTTCATTCCATTTTATGTCTTGAGCGAAGCGAAAGGAATGGATATAACAATGGAAAGTAAAATAAAGTGGGGAATAATGGGGTCAGGGAGCATTGTAGACAAATGGATTTGTGGTGCAAAACAGTTGAATGATATGGAAATTGTGGCTATATCCTCTAGAACAATAGAAAGTGCGCAGAAGATGGCCCAAAAGCACAATATTTCCGTGGCATTAGAGTATGAAGCTTTGGTAAAGAGAACGGATATTGATGTCGTCTACATTCCAGTACCACATACAGCACACAAAGAATTGGCAATCATGGCAATGGAGCATGGAAAATCAGTATTGGTAGAAAAACCGGCATGTGTCAATGAAAACGAACTGATTGAAGTGTTGGAATGTGCTAAGAAGAACAATGTATTCTTCATGGAGGGCATGTGGACAAGATTTTTTCCGATTATGAATAAGATAAAGTCATTCTTAAATGATGAGGGCATCGGTGAAGTAAGAGCCATGAATATGGCATTTTCTTTCAGATTACCGGTTGAACTCCGTGATCAACGATGGATGAATCCGGAGCTTGCTGGTGGCGGTCTTCTCGATGCAGGTGTATATAATCTTCATTTTGCCGAAGAAATATTAGGGAAATATCCAGTTGCATTTACAGGATACGCAACTATTGATTCTGATGAATACCATATTCAAGTCGATGAGCAAGCAAGTTACATTGCCAAGTATGACAAAGGTGAGCTTGTCGTCATGAGTAGCGGTGTGAGAACGGATATGCTTGATGTTGCCATGATCTATGGTACTCAAGGCTATATTGAAGTACCATCCTTTTGGAAACCTACTTAATTAATGTGATGAAGGAAGGTAAGATCACTACCTATGAAGAAAATATACCTCAAAGGGTCGAAGGCATTAATGATGATGGATTTCAGTATGAGATTGCACATGTGAATGAATGTATAAGGAAGAATCTGAAAGAATCGCCAATCATGACATGGAAACAAAGCTTATCCATTATTAGGCAGTGTGATGAATTACGACGTCAATGGGGGCTTAAATATCCTTTTGAAGACTAATGAACGAAGTGATTCTTACATAAATGGAAGGAGAGAAAAAGACAAGGAAGTTATTTTTGAAAATGTTTAAGGGCTGGGTCTCATGAATGTCAGAGATCAAACCGTAAAATTTTTGAGGAGGCGGACGAAATATGAAGGCGTTATTTATTGGAGGAACTGGAACGATTAGCTCTGCTATCACGAGGTTGTTGTTGGAACAAGGTTGCGAGCTGTATCTCCTGAATAGGGGCACCCGTAATGAGGGCTTGCCGGCATACGTAAACATTCTTCAAGCGGATATTAACGATGAGGAGCATGTATCGCAACTGATCCAAAATCTGAACTTCGATGTCGTTGCGGATTTCATTGCTTTTCATCCTGCACAGCTGGAAAGAGACTACCGCTTGTTTCAAGGAAAAACAAAGCAGTTTATGTTTATCAGCTCCGCTTCCGCCTACCAGAAGCCTCTAGCTGACTATCAGATTACCGAAAGCACGCCGTTATCCAATCCCTATTGGGAATATTCGAGAAACAAGATCGCTTGTGAAGAATATTTGATGAAGCAATACCGGAACAACGGCTTTCCCATTACGATCGTGAGACCAAGCCACACTTATGACGATCGTTCCATACCGCTGGGTGTTCACGGAAAGAATGGAACTTGGCAGGTTGTCAGACGCATGTTGGACAACAAACCCGTCATCATTCACGGAGACGGAACATCCCTTTGGACGATGACGCACAACAGCGATTTTGCCAAGGGTTTCATCGGGTTAATGGGCAATATTCATGCCATCGGGGAATCCGTCAATATTACATCCGACGAAACTTTGACCTGGAATCAAATCTACGCGGCGATAGCCGATGCGCTCGGGGTCGAACTCCGTGCGGTTCATGTTTCATCGGAGTTTTTGGCTGCGTGCAGTACAGAGGATTATAGAGGCGCCTTGATAGGGGATAAGGCGAATTCCATTGTATTCGATAACTCCAAGCTGAAGAGGCTGGTTCCCAATTTTGTCGCAACGACCCGCTTTGACCAAGGGATTAAGCAAACGTTGAAGTACGTATTGGAGCATCCCGAGTTTCAGAAAGAAGACAAGGAATTCGATATGTGGTGCGATAAGGTGATTCTAGCGCTTGAAAGAGCAGCAGCATCCGTTAGGGAATAGCCGGTGCCGTAAAGTCAGTCGTTTCGATTTGCATTTTTCCAAGTCCAAGAGCTTTGTTGTCCCATAACGTTTGCTCAACGAAAGCAGATTGGTACGCGTCCACGACAGGCAGTACCCCTGCGGCTATGCAGGCTTTAACACGCTCACCCCTCGATATTCAAAGAAAATTCTTTTAGTCGAAAGGATGATAAAGATGGCAGAACTGCTGAGCAATAATGTCATTACGCATATCGGAATTCTGGTCCACGATATCGAGAAGTTGAGCCAGGCGTACACGGAATTTTTTGGCTTTGAGGAGCCGCATATCGGCAAGGAGATGCCAATCTAAGAGGATACGGGCGAGAAGGGCAACAAAAAGCCAGATATGCCGAAGCATATCTGGTTTTTTCTTTTCCACAATAAAAAATATACCCCTTCCGTCCAAATGAAATATTTGTATCTGTCATGGTTTTGGATGATAATCTTAAAGGGTGAGTGCCTCATTTTATTTTATCAATATTTAACTAAAGAAAGGATGGGGTGTAATGAACAAATGTACGAGTTTTATTATTAGCCTCATTTTAATTTTGATAACAGGCTGCAGTTCAAATAATTTTGAGATCAAGCTAATTACTCCCAAATCATTTACACCAGATCAATCTACTCCCATACAAATTAAGATATTAGATCGAGAAGGTAAACCAGTAAAAGGTGCGAAGGTTAGCGCAGATTTGGATATGCAAGGGATGAGTCATGGAGATATTTCTATGAAAATGCAGGAAACAGAAAATGGTGTATATGTTGGACAAGCTACATTTGAAATGGAAGGGGATTATACGGCTACCATTAAAATAGATGACAACGGAGAAAAATGGATGGGTGAAAAAAGATTCTCGATTGTTTATAATCATGCACAATAGTGTTGGAAACAGGATTTTTTATTTTATACAAAAAAGGGGGGACGGAGCAGAAAAACCATCCCTCTGTTTCTTTTTCACCTATGCTCGAAAATTGAAATCGTTTCCATATAATTTAATTGTTTACCCCTGAGCAGGGCTCAGGTTATAATAAAATTTATTATTTTGGATTTCGAAATAAATGCAACGAGCAAAAAATACTTCTTTTATAGAAAGGCGATGGACATTGAATAAACCTAGTGGAAAAAAACGAATACAGCTTGCAATACTTCTTGGATCACTTGGATTGTTAGGACCCTTTACAATCGATACGTATTTACCGTCTTTTCCAACGATTGTAAAAGATTTTCATACAACGGCTTCACTTGTACAAATTAGTTTAACCTCCTGTTTATTAGGCCTGGGATTAGGACAATTGGTTATTGGTCCTTTAAGTGATGTGAAAGGCCGCCGACAACCCTTGTTAATCTTTATCACCTTGTACTTACTTGCTTCTATAACATGTGCGTTGGCGCCCAATATCTATTTCCTTATCATCGCTCGATTAGTCCAGGGCTTTGCTGCTGCCGGCGGACTTGTGATCTCTAGAGCGATTGTTCGAGACCTCTTTAGTGGGAGGGAACTGACCAAGTTCTTTACGATGATGGTGTTAGTGGGGAACCTCGGGCCGATCGTTGCACCGATTGCTGGAGGGGGGATTCTTGCTTTTACCAATTGGCATGGGGTTTTTATTGCATTGGCTTGTGTAGGTGCCGTCTTGCTCTTCACGGTTGCTTTAAAATTAGAAGAAACGCTGCCAACAGAAAACCGTGTTCCAAGCAATTTACCACAAATCATGAACAACTTTGGTTCTTTATTCAGAGATCGAACGTTCATGGGGTACGCACTGACTCAAGGATTTACTGTTGCAGGAATCTTTGCCTATGTATCTGGGATTCCATTTGTCTATCAGAATATTTACGAAGTCACACCGCAGCAATTTAGTTTATTATTTGGGACCAATGGATTAGCTTTAATTATTGGAAGTCAGTTGGTCGGCCGCTTTGCAGACACTATTTCGGAGCGGACTTTCTTAAAAATAGGTTTAGCCATCGCTAATATAGCGGGTGCCGGTTTACTCATCGCACTACTATTAAACGCACCACTTCTCGCAGTTGCGATTCCGATTTTCTTTTTTGTATCTTCCATCAGTATTATTGGAACCACGTCTTTTACTTTAGCGATTGAAAACCAAGGACATATTGCGGGTAGTGCCTCTGCATTATTAGGTTTATTGCCATTTGTACTTGGGTCATTAACGGCTCCGCTTGTGGGAGTAGCAGGGGCGTATTCAGGCGTTCCTATGGGCGTCATCATCTTTTGCTCAAGTTTACTGGCTTTCCTATCCTATTTTGTATTGGTACGAAAAGCAACGCTTGGGATACAACTATCCAATGACCAGTGCTCAGTAAAGAAACCCAGTATCTAAAAATATAAAATGAAAGGAGAACACATTTCGTTAACCAGCGAATGTGTTCTCCTTTATTGATCTACTATTAATCTTAATAAGAACATATAGTTTAGGATTTTTCCTTTCAATATATTTTTATCAAAGGTTAATCCGTATATCTAACACCTTTTAAGATCATATTGACCTTTAATTTAGTACCTTGGACAATATTTTTTCGAAATTCCTTTGCCTTTTTGAAGGCATCCATCATTCCTGATGCTAAAATCTTAATTTCTCTAGTACCTACCGGTTCTTCTAGAAGAAAAATATATTCTTTCATGCTGTTTCACCTCTCAAGTTATAATTTTAATATAATTATACACGATTTTGAAAGCGATTACCACATTTATTTGTGAACGCTTTCACTTATTTCGACATAGTTTTTTATAAAGGTAGCAACCAAAACTCACAGAAAGAATGAAATTAATATGAATTTTTCTTCAACTAAACAGTTGTTACTTTAAGTACAAAATTTCACAATCTATAATTGCTTACAGAAATTAGGGTGAAATTGTCAAAGTGCTAAGACAAAATGAGCGATTTGCTTAAACAATTTTTAAAAATAATAAAGCGTCTGCAATACATGCAAACGCTTGGAGGAGGTAAATCATTTTGTTTGGTGGTAGTAATAGTACTTAGAATAAAAACTGAATGGGACAAGTGCTGATTAAGTCAAATTGCTATCCTAGAGCGGCTGTTTGATAAAACCGAGGAAACAGATTGGGAAAGTTATTTCCGAGCCCACATTCCTTATCTTGAATATCATCATCAGCCCCAAAATAAAGAATATGACCTACGAATTCTGTTGATCTATTCCATACTATATTATTTGGGTAATGAAAAATCTCGCACACATAATGTCGATAATTCTTAAATTCTGTAGCACCCAAAAAAATTTCAATTAGTCAAAAGGATTCGATAATTGACAATATTCGACCTATAGATGTAAAATACATATATATTCAAAAGAAGAAGTTCTAGCATATTTGAGCTCTTAATCCCTTCATTTCAAAAGAAGGATTCCATAGAGAAACGAATGTAAATTATGAGGAGGAACGAAAATGAATTCATCCACGACAAAGAAAAGTAAAAAAGGTCAGGTAGTAAAAACTCAAATGATAGCTGAACATCAAGGAGAAGTAATTGTATCTAATCCATTAGTAGATACAAACACAGAAATGAAAGCTGAAGCTCAAGAAGAAGTAGTTCTGTCAAATACATATGTAGAAACGCTTTGGAACCAATACGAGCAAATAGTGGATCAAGCAAGAAAGTTCCACGATAGTAGTGAAGAAGCTTATCTTAAGAATGTAAAAGAAGTGATTATGTTCAATAAAGAATATAGAAAATCAATCGCTAATTTTTATAAAGAATCATGGAAGTTCAACAGGGAAATCTTCAAAGGTGTATCCAGCAAATTTGAAAAAAATGACGTATTGAAACAAGAATCGGATCAGCCTGTAAAGCGAGTGGAAGAATTTTCTGAACGATTAGAGGAATTGGCTGTAACGCCGATCAAATTAGCGGTTGACGTAATCGAACGTTTAGAAAAGAACGTCGAAGAAAGTTGTGAAACCAATATTCACTACTCACGCGAAAGCCGCAGAGGCTTGCAAAAAGTTACTAATGAATTTGTGAAGATCGCAAAAGACAACCATAAAATTCTGGTTAATCACCTTGAAGAACCCGTAAAAGTGCTCGTTAGTGCAAATAGAATTTAAAGCATTTTCATTTTTCACTATAATAAGAAACTCACATAATTCGCTGACTCACACCCCAAGATGAAAATATTTCATCAGGGGTTTTTTTAGCTAACTTCCATACTTATTACTGCTTGGAAAGGTAAAGTTAAATGAGGGCTTTTTGGGTGGTTTAACCTTTAATAAGAAAATGTATGGAATTTGCCTGGTGTAACCACCTAACATATATTGACTCATTGAGTTTCGAAGATAATCACTAACAATAATGCTGATTACCAAGATTCTTCCACTTTCCATAAGCAATGGATTTGGAAGTTTTGTTAAATAACTATTTGGAGGATTTTGATGAGTTTATGTAATGAGATTGCTTCAGGAATTCATGTGGAAGTATTTGAGGATTCAGAAGAATTAAATAATTGGTTAATAGAATCTAAGGTTGTGAAGATACTTGATATTAAATTTAAATCCATGGTTATTATTGATGAGATTGTTATTAGAGATTGTTACTTAGTCATTTATAAATGATTATTTAATATATTTAGGTTGGCAAAAAGATTAGAAATTAGATAAGCAGAAATATATCAACACGCTCAGAGCTTTATATGCCCTGGGCGTGTTACTGTACCAAAAGTGGTGTTTATTAGCCTGTTAAAACTAAGATTCTTGCAAACTCAAATATAATTCGCGTGTTCGATCAGATGCTTTATATTATTAAGCTGAAAAGCTCCATATATTCTATCTTTGGAGGTAAGCTCATGGATAAAAAATTGTTGTAACTGCTCTTTATTCGTAATCCGTTTTACGATGCTGTTATCCGACCAATCGTGAACCTCTTTTTCATTTTCATCGTAATTAAAGAATACCAATGTGTTGATCCATGTTGTAATATCTTGATCTTGTAAATAATTGGACAGGATGACGGCTGTCTCCTGAACCTGACTAATTGGATTTTCATAAGTCTTCACAGTTAATGCTCCCGACTCATCCTTATCAAATACGAGCGTTTCCTCTTTTTCACTGTCTATTATCTCTGTTAAGAACGAAAACTTGTGGCTGCCCATTCTTTTTAATCCCAAAACGATGTGGCCTTTCCAGTGTTTTGTTTCTATTACATAAATACCGGTTGATAAAAGGACGATGTGATCGATCTGCCGCGTAGTACCGTTTTTCTCTGGAATAAAAATGTTCGGCATAATAATCATTTCATCTGGTGAAATAAGTGTTTTTCTCACTAAATCTGATTTAAAATTTTCTAGTAATTGATGGGTAATGATTTCCTCACCATTTCGATAATTTTTCCGAATCACTTCATTTTCGATCAACAGTTTTTCTATTTCACGTTGGAATGATTCGTTCAAAAGCATGACCTTCTCATCGAATTTAGTTGCTGCCGTTTCCATCGAAGCCTTTTGCCATTCTTTAATGGCTGTTACCTCTTGGAAATGGTTGCTTCTCATTTCTTTTTGTTTCGCCTTTTCCTTTTTTACGATAAAAATAAGCCAAGCGACAGATGCAGCTAGTACTGTGGAAATAATTAACCAGGTCATTTCATTTCTCCTTGTCTACCAGATCATATTTAATAGTTTTTTAATAGCATTTTATCTAATTCACGGACTTTATCATAGGAATTTACTAATTTTTCAGGTACCAATGTTCTGCCAGAATCCCAAGCATTCGTTTCTATTTTAGCTAGAAGCTGTGCTTTTTCTTCATCCTCGAAATATTTTAAAACCCTTAAATCATGTTTGTTATTCTTAAATTCTAAATAATAACCGAGTTGACGATATAGAATAATTTTAACACAATCTACATCTGTCTCTTTAATTTTAAAGTTAATATTTGCAATATATCCATTAATTTGTAAATAGTTAAACTTAATCGTATTCGTCGTTACATTAAAGCTCATAGGTGCAAGTAGTTTATTGTTCATTTCATAATCAATAGTTAATTGGTGTTCTTGCAAAGTATTTTCAATTATTTCCTCAATATCTCTTATATAAAGCATTTTATCGATCGCTACCTTTCAAAATCTACTACTCTTATTTTTAAGAAATGATAGTAGAAAGTAAATCCATCTATTTTCCTTTAGACTTTATTCCTATCACATTTGAGTTGATTAACATTAAAAGAAAACCCGCCAATCAAAATATTAGCGGGATATCGTATTATAAGGTCTGTTCGATGCGTATTTTCTCGAGTAATGCTTGGCAACCCTGTGAAATAAGATCATAGGTTTCCTGAAAATCACCTGTGTAATAAGGATCGGGGACATCTTTATTCTGTTCAGATAAATCAAGCAGACGAATGATTTTTGGATGATTAGGCTTGCCGGTTATCTCAGAAATATTCTTTGTGTTACTTTCATCCATGCCGATGATGTAATCGAATTTTTCAAAGTCTTCCCTTGTTAATTGGCGTCCGACCAGACCATCTGATGAGATGTTGTAAGTTTTTAAAATGGCTAGGGTTCCTTTATGTGGAGGAGATCCAATATGCCATGCACTTGTAGCAGCGGAATCGCAGGCTACTTTATTGGTCAAATTTTCTTTTTTTAGTAAGTCGCGAAACAAAGCTTCAGCCATCGGAGAACGGCAAATGTTTCCTAAGCAGACAAATAAGACATTGATCATGTTAATAACTCCTTTTTCCTTATCTAACAAATAGTTTACTTAATTTGATTACTTTAAGTAAAGTGGAAACCTAAGCTAGTGACTATTTCATCTGGAAGATCACTAAGAAACAGGGCTTCACTCAAAAGTTTCAAATCGTCATGTATTAGTTCTTTGATTTCAGGATTTTCGCATTTGTAATAATCGTCTGTCAATCGTTTAAGTTCATGACAGATAAGCTTAATTTGAATCAAGGTAATCTATCCTTCCTTGCTATGCGTGGGTTGGGTCATGATAGTTTTATGTAAAAGCCAATAACTGTATCTCTTGTGTGTTTCCAATTTACTCATACCAGTATGAAAATATATAGAAAATATTTAATGAATAACCTAAATATGTAAAACTGATAATAGGTTATATGAATATGATGAATAGGAGTATTCAAATGGTATGAAATTCCTGCGAAATAAAAATAAACATTCTAAGGCAGAGCAAAGAAATAAACTGAAATCTGATACAGAAGGATACTCACTCGAGCCTAATTTAGAAACTATGCTGCATAAAATTAAACAAGAAATTGGTGATAGCCCTGATCTCGTTATTCGCTCGTTTCAGATTGGGAACATTCCAAGCATTCCAGTTGGGGTTGTTTATATAAGCGGGTTAACGGATGAGCAATCTGTTAACGAATATGTTATACGATCGTTAATGGTAGATACGGCAGACAGTAAATTAGAAATAGATTCTAATCATGTATTCGATCTTATCTTAAATAATGCTTTAACAATTGGGAATGTAAATATTCTAAAAGATTGGAATGAACTCATTTTTTCCATTTTGTCAGGCGATACAATCATTTTGATAGATGGCTATGCTGAAGCTATATCGGGCAGTACAAAAGGTGGTCAGTGGAGGGCAATTACAGAATCGACTTCGCAAGTTAATATCCGAGGACCTAAGGACAGTTTTAACGAATCCATTACAACTAATATTGCTCTTATCCGGAGACATCTTAAAAGTCCACAGCTACGATTAGAAACGATGAGAATCGGAAAGGTTTCACAGACTAATGTAGTAATTATGTATATGAAGGGAATTGTTAGTGATGAGCTTGTACAGGAGGTTCGACAGAGGCTGACAGATATCCAGATTGATGCTGTTCTTGAATCAGGATACCTTGAAGAACTTATTCAAGATCGAACCTTTACTCCCTTTCCAACTATATATAATACAGAACGGCCGGATGTAGTTTCTGGTAACTTATTGGAAGGAAGAATAGCCGTATTCGTAGATGGTACTCCGTTTATTCTCATCTTACCAACTGTTTTTTCGCAGTTCTTTCAATCATCGGAAGATTATTATCAGCGATATGATATTGCCTTAGTAATGAGATTAATTAGATATACAAGCTTTTTTATTTTATTACTGGGACCATCCTTTTACATTGCAGTTACTACCTATCATCCGGAAATGCTTCCAACCTCTCTTCTCATTAATATTATGGCTCAACGAGAAGGAGTTCCTTTCCCTGCCTTGATCGAGGCTGTGATTATGGAAGCTACATTTGAAATATTACGTGAGGCTGGCATTCGTATGCCTCGGGCAGTCGGACAAGCTGTTTCGATTGTAGGAGCGATTGTATTAGGACAAGCCGCTGTGGAAGCAGGAATTGTCACAGGACTAATGGTAATCGTCGTAGCTATAACAGGGATTTCGAGTTTCGCGATACCCGCATACAATTTGACCATTGCCGCGAGAATGATTCGTTTTCCTTTAATGATCATAGCAGCGCTGCTTGGTTTTTACGGACTGACGTTAACGATGATTTTATTAGTCGCTCATATGAATAGTTTACGTTCGTTTGGTATTCCATATCTGGCCCCTTTCACGCCTTTTTCTTGGAAAGGTCAAAAGGATACCGTGATTCGTGCTCCTTTCAAGTCTTACGTAGCGCACTCTCGTTTGATTAATCAAACAAATGCAGTGAATACAAAAACTGATAAACTCAAATCGTCGGCTAGTGAATCGAGGAAATAAAGCAAAGGGGAATGCAGATGAAGCGTAGGGTTTTCAGTCTTTTTTGCTTATTATTTGTATGTACAATATTCCTTACGGGTTGTTGGGATGAGCGTGAGTTAAATAAAATAGCTCTTGTAATGGCCATAGGGTTAGATAAAACAAAAGGAAAAGAGGAATATCGCGTCTCGTATGAAGTTGTGAATCCAACAGAAATTTCGGGAAAAACAGGGACAGGAAGAACTACACCTGTTACAGTTTACAGTAGTTCTGGTTCTACGGTATTCGAAGCACTTCGCAATGCGGCAGAAGAAACACCTCGACAGCTAATGATTTCCCATATAAACATTATTGTAATCGGAGAAGACTTAGCAAAAGAAGGTATACACGGTATATTAGATTTTTTTGAAAGAGATGATGAAGGTCGTTTAACGTCAAATTTACTCATAGCTAAAGATGCTAAAGCGGAAGAAGTCCTTAAAACACTTACACCTATAGAAAAAGTCCCAGCATTTGCAATAAAAGGGAAGCTCGACACAATGGTCAAAAAATTGTCTAAAGGCTACGATATTGAAGTGGATGAGGTGATACGGGGAGCATTAAGAAAAGGTGGCGGGCCTGCTATTAGTGGAGTTCAACTGATTAAACATGCCGAATCAGGATTAAAGGAATCCGATATAAAAAGAACCACACCAGCCACAATTATAAAAATTAGCGGTCTAGCTATGTTTAAACACGGTAAGCTAGTTGGATGGTTGAATGGTGAAACAGCACGAGGCGCTGCAGTGATTAATAATAAGCTGAGAGGATCTGCTGTCAGTATCGGCTGTAAACAGAAAAAAAGGGGGCTTAGTATTGAAGTTCGAGGTTCCAAAACTAAAATTAAAGCCAGCAGTCGAGATCGTATTCCTACCATTCAGCTATTTGTTAAACAAGAGGGCAGTATTGGACATATATTGTGTGCCATTGACTTAAAAAAGTCTAAAGAAATTAGAAAGTTAGAAAAAAAATGGGCGAAAGAAACGAAAAAAGAAGTAGAGAACGCAATATCCCAAGCACAAAGAAATCACACGGATATTTTTGGTTTTGGAGAAGCATTAGAACGAACAAATAAACAAGAATGGAAAAAAATAGAAAAGAACTGGAGTAACATCTTTGCAAAATCCAAAGTAGAAGTTCATGTCGAAACGAGAATCAGACGTCCTGGGATGAGATCAATCCCATATCTTTTCAGTGAAACGGAATAGATAAAAGCGGAATGGAGAAATGTAAACGATGGAAAAAGCAAAAATTAGTGCCGGGGAGTTTTTTTCTCTCATTGTTTTGTTTAACTTTGGTACGGCTCTTGTCGTTAGTTTAGGACTACAGGCTAAGAAGGATGCTTGGCTGGCCATTTTTTTTGGAGCAGCAGGTGGGATCATCCTTTTTTTTATATACCGTTCTCTCTTTCGAATATATCCGCAGCAACCGCTTATCAGCTATATTCAAACTATTTTAGGGAAATATATAGGATGGCCGTTAAGTTTACTGTATATCCTTTTTTTTATCTATGGTGCAGCTAGAGATGTGAGAGATGGGGGGGAAATTCTCACGAGCGCCATATTAGATCAAACACCATTGCTGATTATTAACCTCTCGATCATTATAACAATCGCGTATGTTCTTTATAAGGGAATTGAAGTATTAGTCAGAACAGCTCAATTCTATTTGGTACTGGTTATATGTTTAGGGCTAATAAGCAACCTTCTTCTCATATATTCTGGAGTTATAGATATAAATAACTTATTACCCATACTTCGTGACGGATGGAAGCCTGTTTTCACAACATTTTATAGTCAAACATTATCTTTCCCCTTTGGAGAAATGATTTGCTTTGCGATGCTATTTCCATTGCTGCAAAGCGACAAACAAGGGGTAAAAATGGGATTTTGGGCAGTGGTTTTTAGTGGTTTGACATTAAGCTATACAATCGCACTTGATACAGCTGTACTCGGTTCTGACATTGCAGGTCGCTCATCATTTCCATTGTTAACAATGATTAGTAAAATAAACATTGGGGAATTTATACAACATCTAGATTTAATTGTTATTTTAACGTTAATTATTTGCAACTTTTTCAAGATTGCTGTTTTTTATTATGCAGCTGTTATGGGGGCAACAGCTTTATTTAACCTTCAAGATTATAGGAAAATGGTAGCTCCTATCGGAATCATCATTCTCTATTCTTCTAGTATGATCGCATTTGATTTTTCAGGACATCTGGAGGAGGGAAATTTCTCACTCAAAACCATATTTCCTCTTTTTGGAGAAATCATACCCGCATTCCTTCTTCTTATAGCTGTGATTCGAAAAAAATTTAGTCAACGATTACGAGATATTTAATGAATTTTCTTTTTCACAAACATAATCATAGGCTTTAAAAACCATATTGAGATTAAAATTAAAGAGGAGGATATTTCCGTTGAATCCATCAACCAAAACGGGTTATTTAAGTTCTGCCAACATTGAGAAATTGTCTGACCTAAAAACAAGTCCATTGCAACAGCAAAACCTATACTCAGTATAAGAAGAAAAACAAATATAATGAATGATCTCATGAAAATGAAACCTCCTGTGTGTTACAAACTTTCCCATAGTATGACTTATTGATGGTGTTTTCATTATTGCTGTTGGCAGGAACAATATGTTAAAACCTAACCATGCAAAAAACGGTTCTCCAAATAAGAAGGATTTTTTTGTATTGAAGGAATTTCCCCTGTTATTAAATTATAAAGATACACTTAAAAAATTTTCTTCTGTTTTGTTTTTGAAACTAGTGGTTATAAAATATTGGTTTTTAGGTATTCTTCTAATCCTTATTCTGTTATTGTCAGCCAAGGAAGCCCTAAGGCTGAGTGTATTCTTTAGAAACTTGATTTCAGGATTGTGATTTCCGCCAAAGAAGGAATGCTTTTTTCCCCAAATAAATCTTGATAAATTTGAATTACTTTTTCCTTCTCTACCAAAATTTTGATTGTGCATGACGTGAAAGTAAACGTCATATATACCCTATTTAAAATGAACTGAGTTTTTGACCAATAATGGTTTTACCAGATCGATTAAGGGTTTATTTCCATAAAGAAACAGCAATATATAACTATAAGAATTTTTTCTGAAAATTCAATTAAAATTTGGAAATGTAAGCGTTTTCTATTATAATGAATAATGGGTTGGATGGCATGCGTGGCCGTCAGCGTATCTGGCGTAGGTGGGGCCGATACTAGGGACAGATGTAGATGGTCCTTGTAGTAAGATACTTAACATAGTTCGTTAAATCATGTGGAAAATCAAGGATGAAGGAGAATTATAAGAAAAACTTCATAAAAATAATACGTGCTGGATCGATTAAATTGCGATCCAGTTTTTTATTCGGAATTCGATCAATACTTCGGTATTTAGAATATCAACGGTCTCAAACTATATCTGTTATAATTGGACTCAGGTATAATTTAAGTATTTTCACGCGAGGATAAGGGGTGGATTTATGAATATATAAAAACGCCTTATAAGCGATATAAGGCGTTTGATTAGTTTTGTTAGCTTCTATAGTTTCTTAGTTTTACAACCAGCGCTGTGGGTATTGTCTTGTTTGAAACAAGTTATTATAGATGATTGATATTATAATTAATAGGAAAGTACCCATTACAACCGTAATAAGGAATCCCCATCCTGCTTGGGAGTTAACAGCAACAAAAGCACTAGCAGCTGCGGGAGGGTGAAGCGTTTTGGTAAGGATCATTAAAATTAGTACGATAGCTAATACTAGGCCAATAGTGAATAGACTCTTACCTAATATACTCCAAGTGATAAGTGCTAAAGTGGTAGAAAATAAATGTCCTCCAAAAACGTGGCGAGGTTGAGACAGTTGACCTTTATGAGCACAAAATACAAGCAGACAACTTGCACCAAGAGGACCTAAGGCCATGGGATATCCTAAATTAACCGCTACTAAACCAATGATGATTATAGCAATGAGTCCACCTGTAGCTGAAATAAGGGAATCAATATAATCAATTCTGTCTTCTTTTGTAGCTTCTCCCTTCATTTTCTTTAAATATGCTGTTAAACCTATAATTAGTTGATTACTCCAGCTTTTCTCCAAACTTTTTTCAGGATTCATAACCTTTTTCCTCAGGCTTTCAAACTAAATTTGGCAAGGGTTTTGTCAGAGTGTTTGCCATAAAAGTTATTTTATACGAAAACTATGAATATTTAAAGATTAATATATTCGAATTTTCCGATTACGACCGTTTTTTATCCGCTTCTCATTCTACATACTCTAACAACATCAGTTAACATGACTGGATACACTTTACTATATAATTCCTATGGTATGAAACTTGTCGCCCATAAACATTTTAATTCAAAAGAAGATGTTCTACTAAATGGAACAGATGTTTTATCAGTAAAAAGATTGGTGGATAAAGAACTAGAGAGAAAAAAGGTTCTAGAAACGAATGTTGGAGAGGAAATATTTTATATAATAATGTTTATTGTCGTCGAACTAAAGCATTAATCTAGGAAATGGCTTTGATGAAGGCACACAAATTGATCCACATTTCTCTGTGGGCGAGGTAAGATGCGAAGGAAAAACACTAGCCTTGTGGTCTGTCTCCTAACAGGCCGCTGCATATTGTTTAGGTGTTTTGTAATCTAAAACACCTTGAATTCGTTGATGATTATAATAGACTATATACTCATGAATAATCCTCTTAGCTTCGTCTATAACCTTTACTATTTTTAGCTCTTTACGTTCTGCTTTTAGAAAGGAGAAAAAGCTTTCTATACATGCATTATCAAAGGCATTTGCTTTTCTTGACAGTAATATCAAGATTTCAACGAGTATGTAGAGGTCTTTTTAATTAAGTTTTTCCCGATTAAAATAACTAAAAATCTTTTGAAATTTAGGATTGTCTTGTCAGACAAAAAAGCTTTTGTACGGGGTACAAAAGCTCATTTATTATCATTTATTTTTGAACTTACATATAATCATAAATAGAATCTTCAAAATAGAGCCAGTGATAATATTCAATCTGTGGATCTGTCATCTTGGCAATTTCTTTCTCATTGAATTTTTGTTTTTCTAGTAATTGCTTTACTTTGGAATCTTTTTCTATTTGGCTCATCTTAAATCCTCCTTATATATGAGAAGTAGCGAAGTGGATACGTTGTGTAAGCGTTTTCTTGTTTTTATTATATATCTCAAAGTGAGATTAAACCAATATCAATTATAGATAATTTTTCAGGAATTAATATAAAAAGGTTGTTTATTACTACTTGAGTCTTGAAGCAGTTAAAAAGAGGAAAATTCGTTTTGCAAAAACCTGTGTTTGTTTAGAGTGTATCTGTGTCGGAATATTCAAAAAAAGGGAGGCGAGGTATGTAATGAAGGATCCTGATAAGATTTACAACACAGCGGTGGAGGCAACTTTGGAAGTAATTGGAGGGAAATGGAAACCCGTAATTCTTTTTCATCTAACCTTTGGCAAGAAACGTAACAATGAATTGAAAAGCTTGATACCCGCAATTACTCAAAAAATGTTAACACAGCATCTTCGGGAGCTTGAAGAGGAAGGCGTGATCTTACGCATTTCTTACAACCAGGTTCCACCGAAGGTGGAGTATGAATTGACAGACTACGGCTGGAGTCTAAAGGAGATCCTGCATCTGATGTGTAGGTGGGGGGATTCGCATATAGAGAAAAAGTTCGGGGGAAGGGCTACCGTTCTAGCAAACCCACAGCTTGATGAAGTACATAATAAATAAGAAGCCGGCCTAATACAAGGTCGGCTTTTCGTTTATGGGATAACTTTGCGTTTGCGAAAGTCGTCGAAGATGTTCATAAACATCGCTTCGGTATCGATGTATTCGTGAAAACCTAAGCGACGGGCCTTAGTTCCGTCGGCGAAGAAATCGTAATCCCAAGAGAACACGAAATCACCGAATCGCCAGGAGGATACGTCTTTATAGGAATGCCGAGCAAGCCCATGATTCTCGACCATTTTGTTCCAAAGCTGCTCCTTGTCCGCCATGACAACGTCCAGTGACATCTGCAGCGGAGGAGCCGTCTCCAAGCCGAAGTAGTGAGCGATCTTCGGCCATAATTCATTCCAGCGGAACAGATCGCCGTTCGTGATGTTGAATGCCTGATTGGCACAACGCTCTTCAGTCGCCGCCCATACTGTTGCCTTCGCGAGAAGCCCGGCATCTGTCATCTCCAAGAGGCTGTCGTAAGCACCCGGCTTGCCCGGAAACCGAAGCGGAAGTCCAAGCTCCTTCGAAATTGAGGCGTAGATCGCAATAACCATGGCGAGGTTCATCGGATTTCCAAGTGAGAAGCCGCAGACTACAGAAGGGCGGAGCGCCGACCAAGTCCAAGCCTTACCTTTTTGCCTTTGTTCTAAGAAATCTTGCTGATCAACATTGAACTCGGGCGGCATATGGTTCGCGTCTGTCTCACGAGCAGGCGTTTTGAACGGGCCGAGATGTGCGCCGTATACCTTGTATCCCTGCATCAAACTGACATGTTTTAAGCCCAATGCGATGGGTTCGATCGCCTCTACGGTGTTCACTAGCATGGCAAGGTTAGGCGGAACAAGTTCGGCCCAAGTCGGACGGTCCTGATAGGCGGCATAGAAGATGTGTGTTACCTCAGTTAAACTCTTTAGCTTCTTGCGGGTGTCGTCTATATTGAGCAGATCCACAGCCACATACCGGACGCGACCGACAGACTCTCCGCCTCGACGCGATACGCCGATCACCTCCCAATCAGGGAGGGTAATGAGGTGATCAATGAGGTTGCGACCGATGACACCATTTGCACCTACGACCAAGGCGACTTTGCGTATTGTTTTAGATTCATTATTCATAGTGTGCAGCTCCTTCTGTACTGTGCTTCGTTCACTGTTATTTTGCATCAAGTAACCACACTTGAGAAGTACGCACTTTGAAGTGCCATAAGCACTTTTTTGTAATTCAGCAGTGCTCTTAAGCTAAATATTTGGTGTTAAAAACATAATGGGTGTTTTACAAAGGATTGGAAATAAAAAGGGTGAGGTTAAAATAGATCATGGGTTTAGTTGAAGGAATTAGACTATTTACTTGTAAAGAAAGAAAATAATTTTCTTTAAGTAAAGGTCCTCTCGCAGGGCCTTTTTTTGTACCCTTAGTTTGTCTTTAAGGTGTTTTGAAGTTTAAACAATTAATAAAAAACTATGTACGATTTCCTTACAATATTGTTCAAAATTCACTGAACAAGGAGTATATTCAGATTAACAAGTTAACAAATGTGTTTAAATTTTAAAAATATATAGACACTTATGTATAATCTGTTATAAGATTGGGTAAAGGCATTACATAATAAACAATAATGTTCATTCTATGAAGGAGGTTTGAAGGCAATGGAATTATTAATGAGAAATATGTTTCAATCGCTTGGGAAGAATACCTCAGCTAACAAACTAGCAAAAAAATACGGCTTGCGTTTTGGCGCAGGGCGATTTGTGGCGGGGGAATCCATCCAAACAGCGATTGATTCCGTGAAAAAGTTGAATCGTGATGGGAAAATGGTCACCTTAGACCACCTGGGGGAGTTTGTTTATACAGAAGAAGAAGCACAGGAATCAACGGCCATGTGCGTTCAAACCCTCGATGCTATTGCCGAAGCAGGGGTCAACTCCAATCTTTCTCTTAAAATGACATCGCTTGGCCTAGATATTAGCAGAGAGTTATGTATGAAGAATATGCGTAAGATTCTTAACCGGGCTAAACTCCATCAGAATTTTGTCAGAATCGATATGGAAGATTATGACCACTGTCAAGTATCGTTGGATATTTATAAAGAGCTTCGGAAGGAATATGACAATGTAGGACTCGTTATTCAAGCCTACCTTTTTAGAACAGAACAGGATATTGCCGACTTAAATCAACTGAATGCAAACCTGCGTCTCGTAAAAGGGGCATACAAAGAGTCTCCAACCGTTGCTTTTCCGGAGAAAAAAGATGTCGATGAAAATTTTAAAAAGATTATTAAGCAGCATCTATTAAACGGCAACTATACAGCGGTAGCCACTCATGATGAAGCGATGATTGAATATACAAAAACGATAGTCAGTGAACACCGAATAGCAAAAGAACAATTTGAGTTTCAAATGCTCTATGGAATTTGTGAGGATATTCAAGCAAAACTAGTAAAAGAAGGGTTTAATGTCCGTGTGTATGTGCCTTACGGGGTAGACTGGTTTGGTTATTTTATGAGACGGTTGGCTGAGAGACCCGCCAATGTATGGTTTGTTCTTAAAAATCTATTAAAATAGCAATTTTATATAAAAAGGAGTCGGAAAATTATGACAACTACAACACAACAAGCACCTTACAAAAATGAGCCTTTTACCAATTTTTCTCTGGAAGAAAATAAGCAATCGATGACTGCGGCTCTTGCAAAAGTGAAAACGGAGCTAGGCAGGAAGTACCCGCTCGTGATCGGCAATGAAAAGCTATTCACCGAGGAACAAACCATTTCTATTAATCCTGGAAATGTAGATGAAGTCATTGGGTCTGTTAGTAAAGGGAACAAGGAATTCGCTGAACAAGCGATGCAGGAAGCGTTGAAAACCTTTGAGACCTGGAAAAAGGTTGCTCCAGCTGAGCGTGCGGAATATCTATTCAAAGCAGCAGATTTAATGAGACAGCGCAAGCACGAGTTTTCTTCTTACCTTGTCTATGAATCAGGGAAAAACTGGGCTGAAGCTGACGCTGATACAGCAGAAGCCATCGATTTTATGGAATTCTATGCGAGAGAAATGATTCGCCTTAGTGAGACAAGCATACATCAGCCGCTTGTAAAAATTGAAGGGGAAGAAAATCAAATTTCTTATATTCCTCTTGGTGTAGGGATTATCATTTCTCCGTTTAACTTCCCACTAGCGATCATGGCTGGAACAACGGTCGCAGCGATTGTCTCAGGGAATACGGTTATTTTGAAACCAGCGGATGCTACTCCTGTGGTTGCAGCCAAATTTGTGGAATTAATGGAAGAGGTCGGTCTTCCTTCAGGCGTCCTCAACTATATGCCAGGGGATGGAATCGATGTGGGTGAGTATTTGGTCGAGCATCCAAGCACTCGGTTTATCTCTTTTACAGGCTCACGTGCGGTAGGATGCCGTATTTATGAAAGAGCATCAAAGGTTCAGCCAGGCCAATTGTGGTTAAAGCGTGTCATTGCTGAGATGGGCGGCAAGGACGGGGTTGTTGTCGATGAAACAGCCGACTTAGATGCAGCAGCAGCGGCGATTGTCGCTTCGGCTTTTGGCTTCCAAGGACAAAAATGTTCCGCGGGCTCGAGAGCGATTATTGTGGAATCGGTTTATGATGAAGTGGTTGAGAAAGTAACGGAGTTAACGAAAAATTTAACCGTGGGTCTTCCTGAAGAGAACTATGCGATTGGACCGGTAATCGACCAAAAATCAGTGGATAAAATCATCGGCTATATCGAAATTGGCAAAACAGAAGGCCGATTGCTTACAGGCGGCTCAAGAGCAGATGGGAACGGCTTCTACATTGAACCAACCGTGATTGCGGATGTTCAACCAAAAGCCCGGATCATGCAGGAGGAAATCTTTGGTCCTGTCCTTGCCCTAGCGAAAGCAGCTGACTGGCAGGAAGCGATTGAAATCTATAATGATACGGACTATGGATTGACGGGCGCTTATCATTCCCAGGATGAAGAACGCATTCAGTATGCCCTTGAAAACATGTTTTGCGGAAATCTTTATATTAATAAAAAGTGTACGGGTGCATTAGTGGGTGCCCATCCATTTGGCGGATTCAATATGTCAGGCACCGATTCAAAAGCTGGCGGATACGATTACCTGCTGTTGTTTACGCAAGCGAAACTGAAATCTAGAAAACTTTAATCACATCCTAATCGGGGAACCCCCTCTACAGGGGGGATTCCCCAAAAAACAACCGTGTTTAAACTTTAATTGTAAGCGCTTCATGTGATTTTTGGAGTCAAAAATAGAATGGGGGATGGGCTTTTGAATACACAGATTCTTATTTCTATCGGTATTTATATGGTGGGTATGCTGATCATTGGTTATTTTGCTTACAAGCGAACGTCTAATCTAGAAGATTATATGTTAGGCGGAAGAGGGCTGGGGCCTGCTGTCACAGCACTAAGTGCTGGGGCATCTGATATGAGCGGCTGGCTGCTCATGGGTCTTCCCGGGGCGATGTTTTCTCAAGGTATAAGTGCATCATGGATTGCTATTGGATTAACCATAGGGGCCTATTTAAACTGGCTTTATGTAGCACCACAGTTAAGAACTTATACAGAAAACGCCAACAATTCGATGACCATTCCTGCTTTCCTAGAGAACCGTTTTGGTGATCGTTCGTCTATGCTGCGCTTGACCTCTGGACTCATTATTATTGTCTTTTTTACTTTCTATGTATCGTCGGGA
Source organism: Bacillus sp. ISL-77 (assembly GCF_018613105.1). Classification (NCBI taxonomy): domain Bacteria; kingdom Bacillati; phylum Bacillota; class Bacilli; order Caryophanales; family Bacillaceae; genus Bacillus; species Bacillus sp. ISL-77. The sequence continues at coordinate 25,363 of NZ_JAGGQY010000002.1, read as the reverse complement.
ATGGTTTCAGGCGGGGTTCTTTTTGAAACCACCTTTAATCTGCATTACCAGGCAGGACTTTGGATTATCGCTGCTGTTGTGATTGCCTATACTTTATTTGGCGGATTTTTAGCGGTGAGCTGGACCGATTTTGTACAAGGTTTAATTATGGTATCTGCTCTTATTTTAGTCCCAGTTGTGACAATCATGGAAGTAGGCGGAATTGGTCCCGCATTTCATGAAATAAAGGGTATCGATCCCAAGTTATTTGATATTTTTAAAGGAACCACTGTGTTAGGAATTGTTTCCTTAATGGCATGGGGCTTAGGTTACTTTGGCCAGCCGCATATCATTGTCCGCTTTATGGCTATTTCGTCGGTTAAAGAAATTAAAAAAGCAAGGCAAATTGGTATGGGTTGGATGATATTTTCTGTTTGTGGTGCGATGTTTACTGGTTTCATCGGCTTGGCCTTTTACTCTAAACAGGGACTCACACTATCGGATCCTGAGACCGTCTTTATTGAACTAAGTAGAATTTTATTTCATCCATTGATTACTGGATTTTTACTGGCAGCCTTATTAGCGGCGGTGATGAGTACTATTTCTTCCCAGCTTCTTGTGACAGCAAGCTCGCTGACCGAAGATGTGTATAAGACGTTCTTCCGCCGGTCAGCAACAGATAAAGAACTACTGTTTATCAGCAGACTATCGGTGTTAGTCGTTGCCATTATTTCCGTTGTGATTGCCTTTGATAAAAATGGAACCATTTTATCGCTGGTCGGATACGCTTGGGCTGGCTTTGGAGCCGCTTTTGGTCCAGTCATTCTGATGAGCCTTTACTGGAAACGGATGAACAGATGGGGCGCTCTTGCCGGAATGATTGGCGGTGCCGTAACGGTCATCATTTGGGCCAGTATACCTGTATTGAAAAATAGCTTATACGAAATCATCCCAGGATTCTTGGTAGGCATGGCTGCCATCTGGATTGTCAGCTTGATGACTCCAGAACCAAGTGAGCAATTACAAAGAGAATTTGACCAGTATAAACACTCGGCTTAACCAGTTAGTCCCGGTGACCCTAAAAAACAGGTGGTTGAATTCTCTACATTAAAAAGATGGGGATAGGTTTATAGAATATGTTTGTGAAAAAGCTGATACTCGTATAAACTTACGGGTTCAGCTTTTTTCATTCATGTTTATTCCTATAGGGAGAATCCTATTACAGGAATATTCCTACTATATCGCACCTAAAAGGGCTGGTTTGCTAGAATAGCCGTTCAATTTATGTTACAGTGATAAAAAAGCAAGAAAGGATTTTAGTATGTTCAAAAGTGCACCATTTATACTGGATTACTCCTTTACAATTGTAAATAATCATATACCATTACTAGAAATAAAAAAGAAACTTAACGAGTACCATTTTGTTATTGTGTCAGGTGGAACATACTTTATCATTACTAATTATGAAAACAGCCTGATGGCCTTAGGCGACGATTCCATACCGATTATTGATTGGCTCGAACAGCTCAATTGGCTGAAATCAACCGTCATTTCTGATGTCAATGGAGTCGATTCCGCTGTTGATTGGCGCAGACCAGTTCTTGTTAAAAACGAAAAAGGAATTATCGGTGTTCTTCCAGTTGAAAAGCGTATGGAAATGCTAGAAGATGAAAACCGCCAAATTTCTGCTTATTTTCAGACATTAGCAGAGACGATTAATGACTCGGTTACAGCGGTCGATCAAGCTGGAAATGTTGTCTATTGGAATACAACAGCGGAAGAAACCTACAAGATTAAAAAAGAGTACATCCTCGGAAAAAAAATAGGGGAACACTTTCGTGATGAATCGATAATCCTTCACCGGATTTTAAATGAAGGACGCCCGGTAAGAGGACAATATCATCGGCCTGATAAGGATACACATGTTCTAATTAACGCTTCACCCATCATGATCGAAAATAAGATTATTGGCGGCGTCGCGACCGAACATAATATCACGAATATAATCCGGCTTAACGAAGAATTGGATTCAAACTCAACCTTGCTTGTTCAAAAGTCCAATCCTTTTTCAACTCTGGTGAGCGGGAGTCCTAAATTTCAGGAAGTCTTAAAGATTGCGCAAAAGGTCGCCCATGCGGATATTCCCATCCATTTAACAGGAGAGCCTGGGTCTGGAAAGGAAATGCTGGCACAAGCGATTCATTATGGAGGCACAAAAGCTGAAGGTCCTTTTATCACCTTAAACTGTTCGGTCATCCCTCCTGCACTGTTGGAAATGGAACTTTTCGGATTTCAAAAGGAAACCTTTACCGCGGAACAGCAAACTTTACAAATTGGCAGGATCGAGCAAGCTTTAGAAGGTACGTTATTCATAGAAGATATTGATAAAATGCCGCTTTCGGTCCAAGGGAAACTATTAAATTATATGGTCGATCATAGTTTTTACCGGGTGGGTGGGGTAGAGAAAATTACCTCACCAACACGAATTATTTCTTCCACTTCAGAATCGATTGAGGTTCTCGTGAAACAAGGAAATTTTAACGAGCAGCTTTATTTTCATTTATCCGTTATTACCATCGATATCCCGCCATTAAGAACCAGAAAAGAGGATATCGTTGCCCATGCCCAGAATTATATTCAAGAATTCAGTTCTAAGTATAAAAAGCCTGTCCCGGAGATCTCTTCTGAAACGATGAACCAGTTAGTGAACTATGATTGGCCAGGAAACATCCGTGAGCTTAGAAATACGATTGAACGGTTGGTTCTCCTTAATGATAAATCAGTTATTACAGATGAACATTTGCCTGAAAATATTAAGACTAAGTTGATTGCGAAACAAACTAACAGCCCAATAGTGGAAAGCGATCAACAGGAAGATGTTGTAATAAATTCTGAAGTGTTAGAGATTGAGGAAGCATTACGAAAAACGTATGGAAATAAAAGTGCAGCGGCCAACCTTTTAGGGATTTCAAGAGGGACATTATATAACAAAATAAAAGAATTTGGATTAAATTAAACGGAAAACACACCAACTTTGGTGTGTTTTTTTTTGAATCTTTACTATTCCTTTATTTGAAATTTGAGATAATTAATCGAGTATTAAGAGCACTTCCATTTAAGGTAATAAAAGCATTATTAATTATTTATTCAGTTGGGTTAATAACGGGGCAGAATAGCTGATATTGAAAGTGTTCGATATATTGATATGTATACAAAAAGATTAATGAATATGGAAATGGGTACTGAACTGTTGAATGTTTTCGAGTGAGAATATAATATGCGATCCTCAACATCGCATGTGCAACAACGATAGCTGCTTTTTTCTTTCCTTTTCGTCCAGCAGTACGTTTATAGAGTGTGCCTAGATAGTTTTTCGATAATATATTAAATCTGGATGACTTTATTCCGTTCATTTTATTAAACCATAGGGGTCAAGAGTTAAGCTGTCATTGAGACGGCTTTTTCTTTTTGTCTTTGATTAGCATCTTCACTTGAATTTTTTAGAACTTAAGGTTTTCTTAAGGTTCGCCCAATAAAATGAGAAACAGTTAATGTTCATAGTTGAATGTGGAGGATAAGAAAATGAAAAAAAATTATACAAAAATTGTGCTCGATTTGCTGATGGCCATCATTTTTGTGTTGTTAATGAATCCAAGAGTATTAGACGGTTTACCGTTTCATGAAATTGCTGGTCTAATCATAGGAGTAGCTATTCTCGTCCACATCGGATTGAACTATCGCTGGGTAGTAAATACAACCAAAAAGATTGTTGACCCCAAACTTCCGAAAAAAACACGATTTAGTTATCTTTTAAATATCTTGCTATTAATTTCGATGACTACGGTCATTATTACTGGTTTCTTAATTTCGAGGGTTGTTCTTCCAAGTCTCGCCATTCAAGGGGGGCACTCGATTCGTGGTATCCATGGTTTATCGGCTGATGCTACGCTTGCGTTAGTTGGTCTTCATATTGCGGTACATTGGCAATGGGTTATGAATATCTGTAAAAGAGCGTTTAAATCAAAGGAAGGAAAACTTATGAAGGGTGTCATCGCATCCGTTGTTCTGTCCCTTGCCATTTTGGCAGGTGGAATCCAATGGTTTTCTTCCACAGCATCTCCAATCATAGGTGATTTCAAGCAAGAACAGAGTAGCCAGTCAATTAATAATGGAAGCACAAGCATTACGACTGATACCAATCAAGTACCGCCTAGCGAAGATTTTCGTGGAGGAAAATTTGAAGGTAAAGATGGAAAAAATGGACATGGTGGAAGCAGCAACCCATTTCTCGTCGTTCTTAACTATTTTGCAATTTGGGCAGCCATCATCATTCCCGTTTATTATTTGGAAAAGCGAATCTTAGGGAACAAACGAAAATCAAGAGGTGTCCAACCTAAAGTATCATAATAAGGGATAATATATCATAAAAGGGGCGATGCTTTTTGAAGGCATCGCCTTTTCCTTATTTTCAATATGAGCAGTGTTAACTAATGATTAAATGCTAAAGTATTCCTATTTTCAAATCTGAACAGTATAATCAGGGATGGGAGTTGAGAGAGATGAATAAAAACGATATCGGTAATATTCGGAAGCAATTCAAATTAGATAATGATCTCATGACCATTCGGGAAATTTACAATGTCTATGTAAAGAAAGAATCAGGTGAGATTTATCATGAAGTTTATCAACCGTTTCAAATGTTAGAACAGGAAGCACAAGAATTGTTTTTAGTAAATTTTAAAAAGGTATTGACTGGGCAACTAGATGCCAAACTGTTTGAACTGAAATTCCAACGTGATATCGAAGACAGCACACAAACCATCCTCTTCGATGCTTTACAAGCAGATTTAAGCGAAGATTGGGCTGAGAATATGTTGCAAATCGTCGAAAAAATGTTTGCTCATACGGTTTATGAATTTGATACAATGGTGACGTTTATCCGGGGTGAATATCGAAAACCGACTCGGAAACGAGATACGGAATCCGAAAAAGGCGGTAATGACGAAGTCTATTCTAATGAGTTTATCCTTTGCAGTCTCAATAAAATTGATCAGCCGAAAAAAGCTTTGCTGTTTGATTATATCGAGAAGGAATTTAAACCGAACACCGTCTTTGATCCTATTATTAATTTAGCCTCTCCATTGTCAGGATTTTTGTTCCCGGCTTTTAATGACAATGCTGCCGATGTGAACCATATTCTTTATTGTGCTGGTAAAGTGAATCAACCGGATTTTACATTTATTGAAAATGTTCTCCATTGTGAAGAAATCATCACGGCCGAGGAAGATAAGAGCATCTTCGATCTAATCTTAAAAAAAGTAATCGGAGATGAAGTGGATACCAAGATTATTTCCAATGTCTATGAGGAAATTGATAAAATCGTGCATGAGAATGAAGAGAACGAAGAAAGTGAACCCCCCATGTTGGATTATCGGGACATCGGACGCATCCTAGAGGTGAGCGGAGTCGAAAATGTCGATACCGCCAAAGTGGAACATGCCTTAAAGGATGTCATAGCAGACGAAACCCATGAATTCAAAGCAAGCAATTTAGTTCCTAAAACGATAAAAATCAATACCAATGTGGCAAATTTAGTCATCGACCCGAAAGACCTAAAAAACATAAAATATATTATGTATCAAGGTAAACGATGCTTATTATTAGAGATTGATGAAGATGTAGTGGTGGAAGGATTCCGATTAGAATCGGAAATACTCTAGAGCTTTAAGGGACATGTTCCTTCTGCGGGCGAACTCCTTCTTGTTCAACACTGAAACCTGTTGTAAAACCTTTAAACCTAAACGAAGCTGAACATAGCTAAAAATAAGGACGGGTCTTGCGCTTCCTTGGAGGAAGAACAAGATCCGTTCTTTCTTTATCATTGGGTATCTTTCTCGATCAAATTTTTTTTGGATTTACTTTTTCAAAACACGTTTTATTAAAAAAGAAATACAATATAATAAATGAAACGAAAAATAGTCGGGATCAAATGATGAAAAAAATTGCTTATTTGTTGGCCCTCTTAGTCGCTACTATGTGTTTAGCCGCTTGTAATCAGCAACAAGAAGTGGTGAAAGAAAAACCACCTGTAGCAAAACCAATCGAAGAACATCCCTCTAAACCCGATGAGCCAGTGCCCGTTGAACCTGAGGAAAAAGTATATCAAAATGAAGTATTTAAAGATGTCGTCGTCAAGGAAACCGCAGATACCATCATTGTAACCGGGAAAGCCCAAGTCTTTGAAGGGGTGTTTCAATATGCTCTTTATGATGGAGACAAAGTGGTGAAAGAAAGTAATTACCAAACAGCAGGTGTACCTGCTTGGGGAGATTTTGAAATTATGTTTGATAAAGCGTCAGTTACAACCAATCCTTTTACATTGGAATTATTTGTTTACTCAGCAAAGGATGGTTCAAAAATAAATACATTAGAAATCCCCATACCAAATTAAACGTATTAGCTGCCATCATGGCGGCTTTTCTTATTTGAAAAATTTGTTTTTGGAAAAGAAGGAATGATAACGCACTGTTAAGAATAGGAATAGGTGACGATGAATAGAGGTGAACTGGATGTTAACAAAAGAACAATTGTTAGAGATAAAAACACTTCAGAAGGTTTGCGAGGATGAGGGAGGCTTTCATCTGAAGTTGAATTTTGATATGCTTGAAAATCGCTTAGGGAATAAAAAGGAAGACTTCTTCCATTATGAAGATGGCAGGCTGGTCGGTTTTCTTGGATGCTATGGGTTTGGAAATAAAGTGGAGCTTTGTGGAATAGTGCACCCGGATTACCGTAGAAAAGGGATATTTTCTAAGTTACTGGAAATGGGACTTGAAGAGGTCCAAAACCGATATTCTACTATTTTGTTAAATGCTCCTACTGAATCCCAATCAGCCAAGCAGTTTTTAAAGAATATTCCATGTACCTTTGAGGTTGCTGAATATCAAATGAAATGGCAGGAAACCGAATTGATCGAAGATTCTACTGTTACCTTAAGGGAGTCTGTTTCAAAAGAAGATATGGAAGCAGAAATACAACTCGAGGTCTTGGGATTTGGATTTGAAGAAAATGAAGCACGGGAGTTTAATCAACTGATTAGGGAAAACAGCAGTGATCACCATCTTATCATCGAATCCAATGGAGGAGTAGCTGGGAAAATGCGTGTATCCGAATCGAATGGAGAAGCGTGGATTTATGGTTTTGCCGTTTTTCCCGAACTTCAGGGAAAAGGGATTGGGAGAAAAGCATTATCTAAAGTGGTACGAATGGAGCATCAAAAAGGGCTGCCAATTTTTCTAGAGGTAGAGGCCAAAAATGCCCATGCCTTAAGACTGTATGAATCATGTGGATTTAGAAGTTACCATTCTCAGGATTACTATCTATATGAAAAGTAATTTCAAGTAAGACATATTGGAATTATAAGAAAGATGCCATGAAAAGCATCTTTTTTTATGGAGTTAATTATCAAAGATAGGAGTCAATAGATTGTTGTTTTTCAAGTTCGCTCATTAAAACACTGAATTCTCCCATTTAAGCAAATAATTCGCTCATTTAAGCCCAAAATTCGCTCATAAAACTCACAAATTCGCCGATTGAAGGGAAAAGTCGATAAATAAATCATAAATATCAAAAAATTAGAAAGTAAATTTTACACAAAATATGATTCTCCTTAAGTTTTTACAACATTATTTACCAAAACATGCGATTTAAAAGAAGGAAACAACCATTTTTAATAGAATGAAACTACTATAATTAAGAAGGGGATGATCTCATTGTATAGAAGAACTTTACTGGTATCTCCATTACCAGGATTTAATGAAGAAATTGGCCGATGGCTATGGTGTTTAGAGGATGTTCGACGTACTCTTTTAACAGAATTAACTGGTATCAGCCAATCGATACTCGATACCAAAATGGATGAAAGACAAACGATTGGCTCGTTATTGTATCACATTGCCTTAATCGAGGCAGATTGGTTATATGAAGAGGTACTTGTTACCGAATGGGATTCCGAAATACTCTCGATGTTCCCGTTAGAACACAGGTCCGAAGATGGCTCTTTAGCCCACATGGAGGGACAAAGTTTAGAAGAACATTTTCACCGACTTCATAAGGTTCGTGAAGTATTTCTTTCCCACTTTCGTTCAATGGACGTAACAGAGTGGCGTAAACCCAGGGTACTTGAACAATATGACGTCACACCTGAGTGGGTTGTGTATCATTTGATTGAACATGAATCACATCATAGAGGTCAGATTTTCCAGTTGCTCAAAAAATTACGGAATAATTAATAATTGGTTTTACTTTCTCCATGAATTTTTAATATTGAGAAATCCTCCTTAGTCCAGCTTTATATGCCATTATTGAATGAGTAGGGATTCTTTTGTTACAATAAATTTACTAAGAATTTTATTGGGTTTCATTCATTTTTGCCTAATTCTATATGTAAGAAATATTAAAGGAAGGAAGTGGAGAGAATGAAACGACAAAGAACCTTTTTTATTTTTAAAGATTTGATATTTGAAGTCAAAAAGCCCGAAATTACACTAAAACAAATCAGAGTTTCAGAGATTAAAATTGAAAATGAGGAATATAAGGCACTTCGAAAAAAATTCGATGAAGATATTTTTACTATAGAAAAAAAACCTGAAGGGTGGTTTATTACGGAGAAAGAGTAAGCCCTTCTCATTGAGAAGATTTTTTCATGTAAGGATATCGTATAGGTTTTTGAACAGTATTGTAAAGGATCAAGGAGATTCGTACATAATGGTTGATGATATAATTAAAAAGAGCTATAAGTACTTTAGCTGAACATAATTTAATGGATAAGAAAAGGAGCAAGAAGAGGTGACAATAGCAGTTATATATGGGAGAACCCGTCCATATGGCAATACAGAAACACTGACAGAACACGTTATTCAAGGACTCGCTTCATGTTGTCTATTGGAAATAAAAGTGCAGCGGCTAACCTTTTAGGGATTTCAAGAGGGACATTATATAACAAAATAAAAGAATTTGGATTAAATTAAACGGAAAATACACCCAAAAATTATATTTAGGTTATATAAGTAACCACTTGAAAGAGCCTATTCAAACTGGGGATATTCCCAGGTAAAATTGAAAAAAAGACGACTCCACATTCAAAAATCTGAATGAGAGTCGTCTTTTTTTATGAGGCTGGCTAATTCCTAAGAAAAAACGCAGTTTTTCAGCGGCCTCCATTTTGGCTGGAGGGCTTTTTTATGCTTAAAAAATGCTTTTGTCCACGCATCACAGCACTATAAAACTTTTGAAATTAGAAACGGTTTGCTCTTTAAGGGTATTAGTCATCGATCATGAGGCAGATTGGACGATGTAAAAAAACGTCTCTCTCACATTTCAAACAAAAGGGAAGGGTGGATTGTTCACAATTTGTATAATTTAAGAGGTTTTAGGTAATTATACCATTGCTCTTATTAAAATAAGATTGTCTTCAGGAGGGAATAAAGCACAAAGTGGAACAGTTCATCATCAGAATTCACTACATATTAATATTTCGCAGTATAAGGAGGGTATTTTCGTGAGGCGTTTTTTAAAGGCAACAGGTTCGGTTTTGTTGGCCAGTATGGTCATTGTTGGCTGTCAAACGAATAATAAGCAGAACAATGCAAATAACAAGGAAGAAACCAAGGAATCCAAACAGGCAAATCAGGTAAAGGAGACAGGATTCCCAAATTGGGGTTATGACCTTCAACATACCCGACATGTGCCCTATAAAGAGATTACAAAAGATAATGTAAAAAAATTGGGGATTGTCTGGCAGCAGGATATCTTAGAATGGAATCAGGATGTTCCTAATTTACAAGAGGATTTCCCTGTCGTGCAAAACGGGGTCATGTATGTGACTAGTGCAAAAAATCATGTATTTGCAATCGATGCCGCAAGCGGAAAGAAACTTTGGGCATGGACACCTCCAAAGAAGGTACTTGACCATCTTGATAGTTTGCCATGGCAATCCAATGTGGCAAGTAGGGGTGTCGCTGTGGCCAATGGAAAGGTATATGTCTTGATGATAGACAATCGGCTGGCCAAACTTGATGCGAAAACTGGAAAACTGGAAAAAATGGTCAACTTTTGGGATCATGTTCCCTCCATTAAATTAGAAAACCGATACTATGAATCTTCGGCTCCCATGTATTATGATGGCAACATTTACGTTGGAAGCAGCGGCGGTGATAATGGCACACGGGGCTTCGTTATGGCATTTAAAGCAGATAGCCTTGAACCACTCTGGAAAGAACCGTTTTGGACCATTCCTGAAAGAGGAAAGGGCTGGGTGAAGGGTAAATATACGGGCGGAGGCTCCGTATGGACACCGATGTCGTTCGATCCAGATACCGATATGATGTATTTTGCAGTAGGGAATCCAGCCCCTGACTTTTACGATGAAGATCGAAAAGGGAAAAATCCATATACGGATTCCATCGTTGCTTTGGACAGTAATACGGGGAAATTTAAGTGGGCCTCCTCCGAGGTTGATCACGATGTATGGGATTATGACGCTGCCGCGACACCGATGGTTCTCAATACCAAGGTCGGCGGGAAAAAACAGAAGATTGTGGTGGAAGGCGGAAAGAATGGGAAATGGTATGCATGGGATGCCAAAACCGGAAAAACCATTTATGATGGTGTACCATTTGTCAAAATTCAACATTCAACACCACCAAGCGATCAGAGTAAAGTGAAACTTCAATGGCCGGGTACGCCAGGTGGAGAAAGCTATGCCCCAGAGACGTATGATCCCGATACCAACTATGTGCTGATTCCAGGTATTAATAACCCGAATTTAATGTTAGCAGCAAAAGATCGAAAAGAGATTGCAAAAGATAACAATACCTTCCCTGGTACGAAGATACTTCCTTTACCAGAAGATGTTGATCCTACTGGTAACATTACAGCTATTGACGTGAATACAGGTAAAAAAGTTTATCAAATCAAAACCGACGACCCGATGTATGGAGGATTCACAAGTACTGCTTCCGGTCTTGCCTTTTACGGGGAATTGGACGGAACGGTGAATGCTCTCGATATTAAAAAAGGAAAAGTATTATGGAGCATGAAAAGTGGAGGAAAACAAATTAAAATGGCCCCTTCCATTTATATGGTTGACGGCAAACAATATATTGGGGTGATTACTGGTGGAACGAGGGTTGTGGTTTATGGACTCGGCGGTAAGGAAAAGATCGCTTCCCCTAATAAAAATGCTAAATTACAAGGGCAAGCCGACGTCGTTATCGACCCGGAAAAGGTTTACAAAAAAAGTTGTGTTTCTTGTCACGGAGATAATCTTCAGGGCGCAACTGCTCCAAATCTTCAACACATAGGTAAATCTATGTCCAAAGAAGACATCTTGAATCAAATCTTAAACGGCGGCGACCGCATGCCGGGAGGCTTAGCTAAAGGTGCAGAAGCTGAAGCACTAGCGGAATGGCTGTCCAAAAAGAAATAATATGTATTGTGAGGAAGCAGTTTTCCACAACAGAAGCCCTTTTTCTCGAAGCAGTCCGAGTCCGATCTCTTCATTCGGACTCAGATTGTTTCATTATAAAAAATTAAACTATATAAAGTGGCGAAACCTATAAACGTAAAATAAGGATGGTGGTAAAATGAGGAACCTATCGATATATACCGTGCGATTCAGTGGTGTCGCCTTATTAATTTGCTTGCTCATTGGCTTTGTCTCCCCTGCTTTGACCAGTGCCGAATCCCTAAATCAGGGCTTAGGTTCAGCTGAAGATAACGGAATCAAGCTAACACTCAATGGCTATTCCATCGTAAACCATGGTCATACCATTAGGCTGAATTATACAATACATTCCAATTCGAATATTCAAGTAGATCCGTATGCCAAAAGCCTTATGGCAAGTCCGCATATTTGGATTGAACACACGTTAGTTCGTGAAAATTCCGATACGTTTAAAAAAGTAGGTAACAACTTATATAAAGGAACGATAGAAGCACAACTACATCAATACAGACCTGAAAATCCTCATATGACATTTAAAACTCATGGGATATTGAATCAAAAGGGCCAATGGACCATTCGATTTATCCTTAATAATGCTGATTACTAGAATATGTGTGTTGAAACCCTAAAAGCATCCCGTATATAAAATCTTGAGGGGGGGGAGCCGGTCCGAATCTCCAGCATGTCGGTTCATCCATGTCTGAACAGGATATAGTAAATCAATTCATTAACAGAGGCGGACGTATGCCTGGTGGTCTTGTTAATAATGATAAAGCGAAAGCATTAGCAAAATGGCTGGCTCAAAAGAAGTAACATTTCCTAGTCCAATAGACAACCTTTTAATGAAAGTAATATAAATATAAAAAACCTGAGTCCAACAACATTTGGACTCAGGTTTTTTTAAAAAGAAAGTATAAAGTTTTCGACTTTGAGAATTGTCCAGCTCCAGCGCCTAGCCCCTCGAGGTCGCTTCATACCTGCCGTTGAAGTCAAAGAACGACTTCACCGTCAGGTCCTCCAGCGCTTGTCGGGGCTGAACAAGGCGCTTGCGCTTTTCTTAGCGTATGCCTCCATAATTCTTGTCCCTATTTGCTATATATTGCAAAACTTCGTAACAATTTAGGACAACTTCAAGTCGAAGTTCTAGTTATTTTGAGGTTTCCACCGACATAAGATAAATTTGAAAGGGATAATTAATCACTCCACGAAAGATGATCATAATTGTTAGTGTCATGAAAGGGGGCAGACAACATGTGGGTGAAGCCTGAGTACAAAGTGATCAATACATCTTGTGAGGTGACGATGTATTCCTACGTCGGTAAGTAGCACAGACACTACTTGCCTCTTGTGCATGCTTTAAACGGTTTACCAAATCCACGAAGGATGTGCAAATGAGAATGAACCGTTACTTAAAATCATTGAAAGGCGCGATTATTGGGTGTGCAGCTGCTGGAGGATGGTTGGTCGTTGATCTCCTAACCCCTGAACCGATTGGAGACTATCTGCTTTATCCCCTCATGGCTCTGACCAATATTGCAATTGGGTGGCAGGTTGGAAAATTCTTTGGAAAACGGCGGGATAATGGTAACAACGATGTTCAAATCTCCGGTGAAAGGACTGAAGCCAAATTCGAATTAGAGTCTTAGGAACAGCGGCAGGAGGGGGATTCCCACAGTGGAATTGCGCTTGTCCAAACTGTCATGATGTTCGGAAAGGAAACAAGGCACTAAGGCCATTGTTACAATCCTCTCTTGCGATAAGTGCCAATGAAAAGGATTGGTACCTCATCAATGCGGGCCCGGATGTTCCGAAACAGATTGAATCATTTGCCTCGCTGCATCCGGGTCCTGGAATAAGAGAAACACCTCTAGCCGGAGTAATTTTAACCGATGCCGAGCTCGACCATACGATTGGGTTATTATCACTGCGGGAGGGCTCTTGTTTAACTATCTATGGAACCGAAATTGTAAAAAAGTGTATGCAATCATCTTTTCCGGTGTTACCGATGCTAAAAAACTATTGCTCATGGGAATGGCAGCCTCTTAGCCCTGATTTCAGGCAGCGGGTAGGACATTTAGGTGAAGAGGCAATAATCGTAGAGACGGTCCCAGTTTCAAGAAAACCGCCGCTTTATACACAAGCGAACAAGGAGGATGATTCCCCAGAGGATTTTTGGGAGGTCGGGCTGGTTCTTCATAATGAAAGTTCCGGCAGATGTCTAGCTTACTTTCCTACATTAGAAAGTATTTCTCAAGCTATAGAAGCCTGCTTGAAGAAAGCTGATATTTTGATGGTCGACGGAACATTTTGGTCGGAAGATGAATTGGTCGAAATGGGGGCAACGGAACGAAGCGCAAGAAGTATGGGACATTTACCAATTAGTGGCCAATCAGGGATCGCGGAAAAATTAGCATTATACCCAGCTGAGCGAAAAATCCTGATCCACATTAATAACAGCAACCCTATTCTAAGGAAGGGCTCTATAGAAAGGGATACATTGGAACGACTTGGTTTTGAGATTGCCTATGACGGTATGGAAGTGGAGGTGTGATCATGCTGGAACAAGGTGGGGCAGTAAGCCAAGAAAAGATACTGTATATAAAAGGTGAAAGGCTTTGGACGAAGGAAGAATTCACAAAGCGATTAAAGGAAGTCGGGCATTCTTTCTATCATGATAAACATCCTTTTCATACGGCGATGCACCAGGGGAAATTAAGCCGAGAACAAATCCGCGGCTGGGTGGCCAACCGATACTACTATCAGAAATCGGTTCCGATTAAAGATGCAGCCATCTTGTCGAACCTTCCGTCAAGGGAGCTTCGGCGTGAATGGATTGGGCGAATCATTGACCATGACGGTACACAGGGGGAAGATGGAGGGATTGAAGCCTGGCTGCAATTGGGAGAAGCTGTGGGCTTGTCCCGGGAAGAAATAGTACGGGAAGACAGAGTCGCGCCGGGCGTTCGTTTTTCCGTAGATGCCTATGTTCACTTCGCGCGGACAAAACCGTGGATTGAAGCTGTTGCCTCCTCGTTAACCGAATTGTTTTCACCCGATCTAATTTCAAAGCGGATTAAGGTACTTGAGCGGCTGTATCCGTGGATAGACAGTGCAGGCATGGACTATTTTCAAAATCGCTTGACGCAAGCACCGCGTGACTCGGATACTGCCCTTAAGCTTGTTTTGACCTATTGTCAAACGCCGGAAGACCAACGGCGGGCTGTCGAAGCTTTACGATTCAAGTGTGATGTGTTATGGGTGCAGCTTGATGCCATTGAAAAAGCTTTTCCCCCTAAAGAGTGATTGATAGTTTTGGCTTTAGCCAGGAGAATAAAATGATTGGTGGTGGAGCCAATTTTAGCTAGCAGCGTTCCAAACCTTGCAGTAAAAGCGCGACTAAAATTTGATAAGGTAAGAGAGAAGCATCTCCTATTGTTACCGGAAAAGGTTTTGGTCTTAAACGAAACCGCCGCATCTATCCTTACTCTATGTGATGGGAGCCGAACGGTTCACACCATCACCGAAAAGATAAGGACTTCACTGCAGGCAGGCACAGAAGCAATGAGTACAGGTTCGTTGCCCGATTTGAAAATGATGGAGGCAGACATTTCTGAGTTTCTTCGGGAGATGGAGGATCAAGGATGGGTGGTGATCCATAAGCATGACACAGTTGATAACAATGAGCAATAATGGGGTTGAACCCCCATACTCGCTGCTTGCAGAGTTAACTCATCGCTGTCCTTTACATTGTCCATATTGTTCAAATCCGATAGAAATGGCTTCGAAGGCAATGGAACTTTCAACCGAGGACTGGTACCGTGTCTTGTCGGAGGCTGCCGATTTGGGAGTGGTGGAAGTTCACTTTTCCGGTGGGGAACCACTCATACGCGACGACTTGGAGGCCCTGATTCGCCACGCAAATTCATTAGAAATGTACACCAATCTCATTACAAGTGGCATAGGATTAACAACCGAAAAGGCAGCCCGGATCAAAGAGGCTGGTATAGAAAATGTGCAGGTGAGCTTCCAGGCCGGGGAAGCGAAGCTTTCCGACCTCATCGGCGGGTATAAAGCCTTTGAGAAGAAACGGGAAGCTGCCAATGCGGTAAAAAAGGCCGAATTGCATTTGTCATTAAATGTCGTGTTACACCGGATGAATCTTGATTATTTAAATGAGATCATTCAACTCGCTGAGGAAATGGGAGCTGAACGTCTGGAGCTGGCGAACACGCAGTATTATAATTGGGCTTTGCTTAATCAGGAGCGGCTGCTGCCAAGCAGGGATCAGATTGAGCGTGCCCGTGAAATCTATGAATCTGCTAAAACTCGGCTTGAGAAAAAAATGGAAATCATTTGGGTCATTCCTGATTATTACGCATCGGCACCTAAGCATTGTATGGGGGGATGGGGCGCAATCGGTCTTACGGTAGCACCTAACGGGGCTGTCCTTCCTTGCCCCACAGCTGGGATAATTGAAGGATTATTTTTTGAAAATGTCCGAGAGGCGTCTTTAAGGCATATTTGGTATGAATCGGAGTCCTTTAGCCGTTTCCGCGGTGATGCATGGATGCCCGAACCTTGTCTTTCCTGTGAACTAAGACACCAGGACGGTGGTGGCTGCCGTTGTCAGGCTTTTGCATTAACTGGGGATGCATATGCGACGGATCCAGTCTGCCAATGGGCGCCAAAACATCATCTGATTGAAAAGGCTATACAAGAGGCCAATAGCAACCCCATGATACAATCATCACCAATGATCTATCGAAGGCATATTACAGAAAAACCTGTATCAAAAAGGCGGAAAAAAAATAAGCAATGAAAATTTGGTGCTATAGGGGGACCCATACATAACCTTTGGCACCTTTTTTATCGATTCTTTTCAAATAACCCATTTGAAAAGAATCGATGTCGCGAGACTAATCCAAATGAGAAGGATGATAATCGCTGCAGTCCAATTTTTTTGCAGCCTTTTAGGGGCTTGGCTTGCTGTCACCCGACATTCTTGCAATACATGATATGATTCGGTATTAGAGTGAATGCTCCTAAAATCCCCAAGGGAAGCAGAATTACTTCGTCCAAATAACCTAATACGGGAATCACATCTGGGATAAAATCTATTGGGTTTAATGCATAGGCAACTATTAATAGTGAAAATGCTTTAGCATACCATGGTGTTTTCGGATGACGGTATGCCAGATACAGGATATAGATTTTTTGTTTTAGATTTTGTATAATTCCTTCCATTTGTTTGGTTGCTTAACCATGTCGTTTCCTTCCCTCTCTAATAAACTATCCTCGTTTTTAATCAATCTCCTTTCGCATTATTTTGCTTCCAACACCACCATTTTAAACATCTTATGCTGTATCCGCTATTTGTGTTTTCTAAAGACATTATGCACACACATTGTGATGTTTCCTTTATAGGTAAACCGTAATGGCTGTGCATAAATGACAGGATGATTTGGAACTCTTTTAAGTAGAGTAACAATAACCCACGGTTTATCGATATCACCCCATATTTATTAAAATTGCATGTAAGAAAAATAGAAAAGAAGTGATAAAGTTGAAGTTTGTGTTTGGTAAGAAAGATGATATAGGAGCTGGACAAATTCATCCGGCGGCTAGAAAACTAATGCTGGTCAATGCCATACGAAGTATTGGACAAGGCATGCTGGTTGTTGATTTGTCTCTATACCTCGCTGCACTGGGTTGGAGCACGGCGGCGATTGGAAGTGTGCTTGCTGCCGGAGGTTTGCTCGGTGTAGGACTAGCCCCACTCATAGGTATTTATAGCGATCGATTGGGGAGAAAACCCTTTATCCTTTTTTCTGAACTATTAACAGCCGGATGTGCGTTGACTGGGATATTATCTACAGATACTATTTTGTTATTTATTGCAATCACACTTTCAGGTTTTGGGAAAGCGGACGCAGGTTCTCCCAGTCTGTGTGCCCCGGCGGAGCAGGCTTGGCTGGCGGCCTTTATCCCAAAAATAGAGCGTGGAAAGGTATACAGTCTGAATAATGCTCTTAGCTTTTTCGGAATGGCGGTTGGTGCCGTGCTGGCAGGGATCACGGCCTTATGGAATCATAACCTTCCGGGAGTCTCTTCCTATCGTCCTATATTCTTCTTTATCTTCGTTTTATCGCTTTTTACCGCGTCAATCATTTTAACCATTCGGGAAGGAAAAATTGATAAACAACCAAGATATATAAAAGAGGAGTCAGGGAATCAGGAAAAGAGAATCCTGCGCGAAGAAAATTCTGCGGTCTTAAAGCTGGCTGCGATTAACATCCTTAACGGGATTGCCATTGGGCTTACGGGACCGATGATGTCTTATTGGTTTTCGGCTAAATTCGGGGTAAGCAGTATCCAGATTGGAGGCACATTGGCTGCCACGTTTTTTGCGACAGGTGTTACCTCGGTTTTACAAGCAAGATTATCACACAAACACGGGACAATATGGTCCATTGTGCTGGTTCGTTTCATTGCAAGCCTGCTTTTGATTTTGATGCCCTTACTATCGTCCTATGCACTTGTTTCTGTCTTGTATATCATTCGGACGGCTTTAAACAGAGGTACACAAGGGGCACAGCAAGCGTTGAGTGTGAGTTTGACTCGTGACATGCGCCGTGGTTTCGCATCAAGCATCAATATCTTTTCAATAAGGCTACCCATATCGATTGGACCGTATTTCACCGGCTATCTTTTTGGATTGGGTTCACTGGCCCTGCCTTTTTACATAGCTTCCGGTTTACAATTTAGTTTTGCTTATTTATATGGAAAAGTCTTCAGCACCTACGAAATTCGAATGAAATCCCATGCTTCATCGGGGTGATGTTAGGGTTTTAGGATTGAGGAATTTTAAGCTATACATTTTCAACAAAAAGGAGCCAGGTTCAATTGCACTTTTTATTCCACAAACGGGTCATTTAATGGAGTAAGTCTTTTAAGTTTTTAGACCTCATAATAAAAAAGCTGATGAGTTTGCATTTATAACTCATCAGCTTACATTTTAAAATCTATCTAATGTTATATCTATGTTTATGCTTGAAGCAGCCTTATTGCCGTCGGCTGCAGCAATCATCAAAGAAGAGGGTCCTGCCTTTTCAGTTTCGCCTGCAATATATATCCCATTTGCTGTTGTTCGCCCAGCACCGTCTGTGATAATTCCTCCGTTTTCATCAACCTGACAATTTAATTGTTCAGCAAATTTATTTGGGCGATAAAAACTTGGAACTACGAAGCCACCACTTCTTAGAATTTTTTCACCTGATTCTAATTCAATACTTTCTAAGTTGCCATTATCTCCATGTAAGTTTTTAATAACTTCTGTATAAACCTTAATCTTTTTACTTTCAAAATCATTACGCACTTTATTGGATAGTTGATGACCATTAGTAAAAACGATTAAATCCTTCGACCAATTAAAAACCAATTTAGTCATATGAATAATGTGTTCATTATTTTCTGCAATTATAGCTAACGGCTTGTCTCTCAGCTCCCAACCATCACAATATGGACAGCTGAATAAACTTTTACCATAATATTGTCTAATCTGTGATAAGGGAAATTCTTCTTGTATACCGGTAGCTAGAAGTATTTTTTCTGTTATATAAGATGTATTGTTCGATGTATTGGCTAAAAATAAATCCTTTTGAACATCTTTATATACCTTAATAACTGTCTCATTCAAAATGGCAACAGAAGGATAAGATTCTAATTCTTTAATGGCTATATTTTTAAATTCTTGTGGTTTAATTCCATCTCTTGTTAAAAACCCATGTGACTCTTGCGTTACACGATTTCGATTTGTTCCATTATCAAATATGGCAATCTTTCTACGCGCTCTCCCTAAAGTTAAGGTTGCACTTAATCCGGCAGGTCCTGCACCAATTACAATACAATCATATTTATTCATAAAATTATTTTCCTCCTTGTATAACATACATTATAGAGTTTTAATATCTACAATTTAGATAAAAGAAATCATTATTTATATAGATTTCTCATTCATTTTGTTAGCCAGGTCAACTATACGTGTTTGATTCAATTCATTTAAAAGCTTTTCCTCGGCTGATTCGATCGCTTTCTGAATTAAGCAATCAGGATTATGGCTGAGACAATACTCAAAAATAGGCGTCAAACCTTCAATAGCTTTTATAACATCGAGTAATGAAAGTTCTTCCCAACCCGGTTTTAATTTATAACCACCATTTGCACCTGAGACAGATTCAATCATACCCGACTTTACTAACTTTGTTAGTATTTTAGATAAATATGTCGTTGAAACTTCTTGGCGTTCAGCTAATTTTGCCACACCAATATGCTCATAGGGTGGATTAACTGCTAATAATAGCATTGTGTGAAGAGCATAGTTCGTAGCTTTTGTTAACTTCATATTGTTACTCCTATTGTGGATTTAATATATCTATAATATCTACTTGAGTTTTTAATGTCAAATACTAAGTTTATTCAACAAACGGGCGCTTTTCCTATGTAAAGAAAAGGGTCCTTTTCTTGTATAAAAAAGTTTCTTTAGGTTTGAAAAAAATATCTAAGCTTGCGATTATTGAATATCTCGAGTATAAAATCAACGCTCCTTGAACATAATAGAATCTAGATTAATGGATTTATACAGTAGGAGAGTGAAAGAATTATGTTATTATCCGAAGCGTGGAAAAAATATCAACAAGATAAAAGAATAGAAGGATATTCATCCCTTACATTAAAAACATATTGTTTTCAATATAATCTTTTATTACGGTTCTTCGGTGATATGGATATGAGTGAATTGACTACTGAGAAACTAAAAGAATATCTAGTACAGGAAGGAAATCACTTGAAGCCATCTAGTTTAGGGCATAGGGTTCGTTGCATTAAGTCAATATTCAAATGGACACATGAAGAAGGATATATTCCAAAGAATCCTGCTGTTAAATTAAAAGAGCCAAAATTGGGTAAAAGAATTCCAAAATTCCTTTCAGACCTGGAGATTGAACATCTTAGAGAAGCATGTCATACAACAATGGAGAATGCACTATTTGAGTTTATGTATTCAACTGGTTGCCGTATTGGAGAAGTTGTAAAATTAAATCGCGATGATATTAATTTTTGGTCGAATACAGTCATTGTACACGGAAAGGGTGATAAAGAAAGAGAAGTATACTTTAATACCCGTTGCTCCATTTGGTTAAAAAGGTATTTAGATGAACGAGATGATGAAGAGCCTTGTTTATTTATTACGGAACGAAGGCCAAAAAGGCGGATGAGTATTGATAACTTACGATATATTATCAAACGAATATCGAACCGTGCCGGCATAAAAAAGAGTATACATCCACATCAGTTACGCCACAGCTATGCTACACATATGATGAACAACGGTGCACCACTTGAAGTGATCCAAAGCCTGCTTGGCCATGAGAAGAGTGAAACCACCAAAATATATGCACAACTGAGTGGAAAGTTGAGACAAGATTTTTACAGTAAATATTTTAGGCTAAATAAATTAACTTCAATATATAACAAGACACCCATGTATGAATGCGTGTCTTTTTGTTATTGGGCCATTATATTCAGTATTCGTTTCTAAACATTGATATGGTGCATCTTTTATCATTGTTTACATGTAACAGTAGATAAGCGTTTAAAAGCTTGACTTGGAGCCTCAGTGGGCATGATTGGTCTTGAAAGGCTGAAGCCGTTGTTTCATCAGGCATGCAAGCCTATCGTCAGTAATAGGTAAGCGTTTGATGTAATCTCCGGCTTTTCCCCAGCTCCACACGAAACGTGCAAGTTTCCCTGCTTCCGCGCTCCATCTAACGATATGTACTAGATTATAAGTTCCATGTTACTCATTGAATTGGTTCATGAGATTGATTCCATTCCGCATTTTAAACCGTTTACCAAAGCCCGATTTTAAGGATTAATCGTATATTACATTTTTTCCTTGTTCACTTAACTTTTTTAAAGATGTAAGCATATGATTTATTTCTTCGTCGGAATGTCTTTCCCATGAACTTAATTCGGCTATTATTTTCAAAGGAGATTTAGACCTATAAGAACGTGTTGGGTTTCCAGGAAATCTTTTGTCAGTTAAGTTCGGATCATTTTCAAAATCACCTAATGGTTCTACAATATAAATTCTTTCTTTTGATTTAGATCTTGCTAATTCAGCACCCCATTTAGCAGCATTCAATGTTGCAGTAAAATATATATAGTTAGATTTTTTATCTTGGTAATTTGATAAGTATTGTGGTTCTAATAAATCCCCAATTTTTAGTTCTGCTTTAGTACCATGAAAAAAAGGACCATTATCTAAGACATCTTTTTTGTCATTCATACTGATACACCCCTCATATTTTTAGATTTATATATAACTATAGTATGTTAATTTTAGAAAGAGTAGTCTACAAGTAATTTGTAAATAATGGTATAATGTAAGTAGAAAGAATAATACCGAACGATAATTACCTATTATTTAGGTTTAAATTAGCAATCAACATTTTTGGTTGCTGGGGGTTTTGTGGACTGACATGTGGTTTTGTATTTTAAAAGTGATATTAAGCAATCGGGCGCTTTTCTTGAACAAGGATCAGCGCTTATTTTCATTTTAGGGCCATTATCTTGAATAAGAGAAGGAATTATTAGAAAGTGAATCGAAGTTCTAAATTAATCAATTAACGGTGCAGGTTAATAAGGAAAAAAGGTTAACATTACCAATTGACTGTGATAATATATATCTAATTTTATTGTAAGAGGTGAGTTTAGTTGAGTAGAGTTGAGCAGAGTACAAAATTAGATTTAGAACGAATTATATTTATTGGAAGAACCTTTGAAGAGTATTTGGATTTGTTTTCACTTTCAAAGGAAGAACTAGAAGGAAAGAAAATACTCGATTGTCCAGCAGGAGCTTGTTCGTTTACTGCTGTTAGTAATAAATCAGGTTTAGATGTTACAGCTTGTGATATTGCGTATTATCATTCGATTGAAGACCTTAAAAATAAAGGTCTCCAGGATATTGAACACGCAATGGAGCATATGCAAAAAGCACAAGGAAATTATATATGGGATTATTTTAAAGATATAGAAGGCCTTAAAAAACATCGTTTAAGTGCCTTAAAAGATTGTGCCAAAGATATGAGGGAATCGAGTGAAAGATATGTTCCCGTCACTTTACCTTCTTTGCCGTTTGAGGATGCAGAATTTGATATTCTTCTTTCTGCACATTTTCTATTTATGTATGCTGACCGATTAGATTACCAATTTCATATAAAAACGCTAAATGAGTTTTTGAGGGTTACTAAAGAGGAAATTCGTATTTTCCCTTTAGTTGATTTGGAAGGAAAACGATATGAACATTTAGATAAATTAATAAGCTATCTCGTTGGCAATGGATGTAGAGTCGAAGAAGTTAAAGTGCCATATGAATTTCAGGTAAATGCTAATTCGATGTTAAAAATAAAAAAAGGGTAGTAAAGAAGGAGGCAACGTTCAACGTTGTCCTTTTCATTTAAATAAGCCTGCTCAATTAACGGGCGCTTATCGTTAACATTTATATTTGGGATGGATAAGTAGGCTGATATTTTAATGGGTTTAAAACTTAAGGGACGTGTTGCAATCGTTACTGGTGCTAGTCGTGAACGTGGTATAGGAACAGCAATTTGTAGAGCATTAGCCTTAGAAGGGGCTGATATTCTCTTTACACATTGGGGTTCTTTCGACAGAACTCAAAGTTATGACGAGGATAGAGATTGGGAGAATAAACTAAGCAAAGAACTAGTAGGATTAGGTATAAAAACTTCCCACATGGAAGCTGACTTAGCTGACCCAAATGTTGCTGATGAGATTCTTGATTATGCAGACAAAACTTTTAACTGTTAATGCTGTTGATCCTGGTCCAACAGACAGTGGTTGGATGGACGATGTTGTTAAGTCCCATTTGCTGCCAATGTTCCCAATGGTGAGAATAGGGCAGCCAGCGGATGCTGCAAGACTGATTACCTTCTTAGTGAGTGACGAAGCAGGCTGGATTACAGAACAGCGAATAATCTCAGAAGGCGGCTTCACAAATAAATAGTCAATAAGTTGTTAAGCTATTGGGGCGATTCATTAGAATGAGCGCCTTTTTTGTATTTGAGACAGATTTTTGAAGAAGGTATTTAGGTTAATGATAAAGAAATAAAAAAGAATTATGTTGCTTGGGAGAGGATGCAAAATGATTAAGGCTGTGATATTTGATTTAGATGGAACTTTGTTAAATCGGGACGAATCAGTTAAGAAGTTTATTGATAATCAAATAGTAGATGATTTTGCGGAATTACCTTTAATAATCAAAAATTTAAACTGATAGAAGCCCAGATGTTATTCCGTTAAAAGGCGTTATCTCAACTATAAAACATAGGTGGTCTAAGTTCTAGATTCGTGAAATTTTCATTCAAAAACTCGTCATAGATAAATTATCTGAGATAAAGGGGAAAGAATATTTATGAATTAAGGATCTATGAATAGTTAGGATTTATAATGGTTGAATTTTGTCTATTTTTGTAATGTTTTGATATTTTTTGTAGAAACTATTTTAATTTTTCTTAATATGATCCATAATATTTTTTGTAGACTTCCAATCTTTTGTGGAAATGGAAAAATTGAAATATTAAAAAAATATAATCTAAAGTGGTCCCAATGAAGGAATGACTGATCTTGCAAGAATAAAAAAGTAACAAGAAGAATTTTTTTTACACCAATCGGGACATTTTATGTCTACACGGGACAAATTAAGTCCCAATCCATTATGTTACAATTTATTCAAAATATATTAAAAACTTAAAGGAGGATTTATTATGTCGATAAACGTATTATCTTTAAAAGCTTACAATTTTTATATAAATGGGGAGTGGAGAGAAAGTAAGTCTGGTGAAACTATTAAAATCACTTCACCTTATCTTTATGAAGTTATTGGAAAAGTACAGGCGGTTACGATAGAAGAGATAGATAAGGCAATTAATTTTGCTCATGAGGCACAAAAAATTTGGGCAGAAACTTCCCTTCAAAAACGAGCAAAGTTTTTGTATAAATGGGCAGATGAATTAGTGAACATGCAAGATGAAATTGCTGAAATCATTATGAAAGAAGTAGGAAAAAGTTTGAAAGATGCAAAGAATGAAGTCGTACGTACTGCGGATTTCATTCGTTATACGGTCGAAGAAGCAATGCATATGCATGGTGAAAGTATGAAGGGAGATAGCTTCCCAGGCGGATCTAAATCTAAGATTGCTATTGTTGAACGTGTTCCACTAGGAGTAATACTAGCAATCCCTCCGTTTAACTATCCCGTAAATTTAGCTGCTGCTAAATTAGCACCGGCACTCATTTCAGGTAATGCAGTTATCTTTAAACCAGCTACACAAGGAGCTATTAGTGGTATTAAAATGATTGAGGCTCTTCACAAAGCAAACTTTCCAAAAGGTCTTGTCAATATCGTGACAGGTCGTGGTTCTGTCATTGGTGATTACTTAGTTGAGCATAAAGGTATTAATATGATCTCCTTTACAGGCGGGACAAATACTGGCATTAGTTTAGCGAAAAAAGCAGGAATGATTCCACTTGTACTTGAGCTTGGCGGGAAAGACCCTGGTATTGTGCGTGAAGACGCTGATTTACACGAGGCGGCGAAACATATTATCAGCGGTGCGTTTTCTTATTCCGGTCAACGTTGCACAGCTATTAAACGTGTATTAGTTCATGACAGTGTTGCGGACGAGCTTGCTTCGATTTTAAAAGAAGAAATTGAAAAACTGGTGGTTGGCTCACCAGAAGACGGCAGCACGGTTGTCCCGTTAATTGATATACAGTCTGCTGACTTTGTTCAAGGATTAA